>WTIF01000294.1:28092-38701 GCA_011522845.1 Deltaproteobacteria bacterium | reverse complement strand
AAATCACATGATCCAACTACGCCCAGCCGGCTTCAGCGATCTGAAACTCCTACAACGATGGGATCAGGCTCCCCACGTCATTGCGGCAAAGGGCACGGAGGATTGGGGCTGGCAAGCGGAACTCCATCGACAACCTGATTGGCGGGAGCAATTGATTGCCGAAGTGGAAGGCACCCCAGTTGGCTTTCTACAGATCATTGACCCTGCACGAGATGAAAGCCACTACTGGGGAGAGTGCCAAGATGGTTTGAGAGCAATCGATATTTGGATTGGTGAAACAGCTTACGTTGGCCGTGGGTTTGGCAAGGAGATGATGGAACTGGCGCTACAACGCTGCTTTGCTGATGAAGGAGTGAACGCTATCCTGATTGATCCGATGGCTTCCAACACTCGAGCCCGACGTTTCTACGAAAAACTTGGCTTCTGCTTGGTCGAATATCGCTGCTTCACCAAAGTAGAGTGCGCTGTATACAGGCTTGATCGAAATGTATGGATGAACCGTTCATAGATTACCCCAAATTGAAAAAGCAGATCACTTTCCTGTAAGTTCACCCAAAAGGTATTAATCAATCACTCTGAATTGTTTGATTTCATGAGCATTTTTTAAGAATTTCTTTCAATTCCTGACAGAAAAGCGCATTATTTGATGATTTGCCAGAACAGGTTTCGTCGTACGTTATTTCCTACCATTTAGCGAGGCAGCGCTATGTCGAACCCAATCACCGCTCCTGATTCCTCCTTGGAACATCCGATGCCTGTCACTTCAACAATCAATCAGCTCTCTGCTCCCGTTGGAGTCACACTACAACGATTCATCGCCAACGAACAACGAAACTATCCCCAAGCAAAAGGGGACTTCACCCAGCTACTTGCCGACATATCTCTGGCCGCCAAGATCATCAACCGCGATATCAACCGAGCTGGACTGATCAACCTGGAAGGCAGCGCTGGAGCAGAAAATATTCAGGGAGAAGATCAGCAGAAGCTAGATGTAATTGCCAATACTCGCTTCGCACGAGCTTTGCGTCTGGGGGGTAAGGTCTGCTGCATCATCTCTGAGGAAGAAGACGAACTGGTCCACACTGGGAATGAACAGGCAAAGTATGTGATTGCGATTGACCCGCTGGATGGTTCGAGCAACATTGGCGTTAATGTCTCGATTGGCACTATCTTCTCCATCTATCGCAGACGTACGCAACCTGGTACTAGCCCAACCATGGAGGATGCACTCCAAGCAGGCTCCCAACAGTTAGCCAGCGGTTACGTGCTCTACGGTTCTTCAACCATCCTGGTACTGACCACCGGACATGGCGTGAATGCCTTCACCTACGAACCATCGCTTGGGGAATTTTTTCTCTCTCACACACAGCTACGCTTTCCGGACAACGGAAAAATCTATTCCTGCAACGAAGGAAACTTCAATCACTTCTGTCCTCGTATTCAAGCCTATCTGGAATCTTGTCGGGATCGGAACTTTCAGGGCCGCTACATTGGTTCCTTGGTCGCCGACTTCCACCGCAATCTGCTCAAGGGCGGGATCTATCTGTATCCACCCACTCAAAAGGCCCCTCAAGGCAAGCTACGCCTGATGTATGAGTGCAACGCCCTGGCTCTGCTCGCTGAACAAGCAGGAGGCATGGCCAGTGATGGAACACAACGCATCCTGGGAATTGAGCCACAAAAACTGCACCAACGAGTACCTTTTTACATTGGTAGCCCCAACATGGTAGAGGATGTACTGCGTCATCTGAGTAACTGATGCTGCCTTACACTGTTCGTGAACTAGCACCTGCTCTCCAAGGCTCCCCACAGCATGTTGATCCACAGACAAAAGTCTCTGGATTGACCACAGACTCTCGCAAGATCCAGCCTGGACAGTGGTTTGTTTGTCTACAGGGAGAAAACAGCGACGGTCATTCCTATGCAGCCCAAGCAATGGCCCATGGTGCTGCTGGATTGATTGCCTCTGCAGAACGCCTCCCTGTCGAACTACAACAAGCTCCCAGGATTGAAGTTGCGTCTCCCAATCAGGCGCTGTTGGACTGGGCTGCCGACTACCGCAAGCGCTTCTCTGGCAATGTATTGGGGATCACTGGTAGTAACGGCAAGACAACGACCAAGGAGATCGCCCGACATCTTTGCCAAAGCCTGGATGCTACTGCCCACGCAACTCAAGGCAACTACAACAATTTTATTGGTGTACCCCTAACGCTTCTGTCAGCCCCATTGGATACAAGTTGGTGGGTGGTCGAAATGGGAACAAACCACTTCGGAGAGATCGAAACACTGGCCAAGGTATCTCAGCCTACGGTTGGTTTACTGACAAGCATCGGGGAAAGCCATTTGGAATTTCTACTCAACACAGCTGGGGTTGCCCGAGAGAAATCCGGCTTGTGGAAGGGACTTGTGGAAGGTGGCCAAGCCTGGATTCCAGAAAATGTATTGGAGAGAAATGTTCTTGAGCGAGAGGCCGAACAGATTGGGGTAGTCCTTCGCAACTTTGGACTCAACGAACCGGCTGCCGAGTGGAATCTGCAACTACGGGCAAACCGATCAGACAGCGGCTTATCCATTCTGGATTCACCCATTGGTGAATTACAGACTTCCTTGAACAACCCACTGGCTTTACAAAATCTGGCCGGTGTCCTCGCAGCTCTGCACTCCACAGGTATGGATGATAGTGATCTGCGGAGGGCGGTTGCCGAACTGGATCTGGATGTTGCAGGCCGGATGCAACTACTCCCTCGCGGAGATGTGTTGTGGGTCAACGATAGTTACAACGCCAACCCCTCATCCTTCCGGAGCGTACTGCAGAGTCTGCGTCAGATGTATCCCTCTCGACGACTGCTACTTGCAGCAGGTTCGATGGCAGAACTTGGAGACCAAGCCCCTGAGCTACATCATCAAGTGGGCGTGTTTGCCGCTGACTGTGGTGTCTCAACCCTCTTCGCCTGTGGCCCCTATGCCCCAAATCTAGCAGAGGGATGGCAAGCGACCACCCAACGTCTGGTGCACGTTACAGAAGAACCAGATGATCTACTCCCTCTTCTACAGCGGACTCTCCAACCCAATGATGTGATCCTCGTCAAAGGATCCCGCTCTGCACGAATGGAAAGAATCCTGCCCGAATAGACGACCTACCTTTTCAAGTTAGTCGTAGAATTCAATGTTGTAATCTTCCCATAGCATTTTTTTCGTTGCATTGTTCAGAATTGGTAAGATTCTTGACTTAGTCCAAAATAAGACCTAACTTATAATTTTGATTTGTCCGGAACGACTGCATCAGTGGTCCCCGCTGTTTTTGCTTCCGAGATTTGGTCGCAACTACAGTTGGCGATTCCACCAAACAGTCCTGACATCTGCAGGTCAAATTGACCCAAAGATGATTCCGATGTGAGAGATTATAAATTTCCATCACTGAGGAATTCTCTTTCTCTTCCCATCCAAACCGAGGAGTACCATTGGCTACTGAACTGGCGGACCTGCTCCGTCAACATGATGTTCAGGTGACGGTTCAACGCATCGCTGTTTTACGAGCGGTGTCAGGCCAGCCTCACATCACGGCAGATGGTGTTGCCGAGGTAGTCAGAGCAGAATTGGGTGTCATTTCCAAACAGGCTGTGTACGATGCTTTAGGTATCTTGGTCGAACGAGGATTGGTTCGACGCATCCAACCTGCCGGATCTCCAGCCCGCTACGAAGATCGTGTGGGCGACAATCACCATCACTTAGTTTGCCGATCCTGCAACCACATGGTCGATATCGACTGTGCGGTCGGTTTTGCTCCTTGCCTGAGTCCAAGTGAAAGCATGGGCTACGAAATCGATGAAGCAGAGGTCATCTACTGGGGACACTGTTCAGACTGTCTCGCTGAAGCAAGCCAGACCAAGAGCAGCGAAACACTGCCCCATTGAGCAAAAAGCGACAGAAGGGGAAGTCCCCCCAAGACGTCAGCCAACGGCAGGATTTTAGATCCTGTCCATGAATCATAACCATAAGAACAACGGAGACGATTATGAGCGAAAGCAAATGCCCATTCAGTGGCGGCGCCTTCAGCGGAAGTGTCTTTAGCGGAGGAGAATCCAGAGGCACAAAGAACAGAGACTGGTGGCCGAATCAGCTGAATCTCGAAATGCTGCATTACCACTCAAACCTGTCTGATCCGATGGGTGAAGGCTTCGACTATGCCGAAGAGTTCGCAAAGCTAGACCTCAAGGCACTCAAACAAGACCTTTACACTCTAATGACCGACTCTCAGGAGTGGTGGCCCGCTGATTACGGACACTATGGCCCCTTCATGGTACGCATGGCCTGGCACAGCGCGGGTACTTACCGTATCGCTGACGGTCGTGGGGGAGCCGGAGCTGGACAACAGCGCTTCGCCCCTCTCAATAGCTGGCCAGACAACACCAATCTTGACAAGGCTCGACGCCTGCTGTGGCCAGTCAAGCAGAAGTATGGCAACCAGATCTCTTGGGCTGACTTGATGGTCCTCGCTGGAAACTGCGCCATGGAGTCCATGGGCTTCAAGACCTTTGGCTTTGGTGGTGGACGTGCCGATGTTTGGGAACCAGAAGAAGACATCTACTGGGGAACAGAAACCGAGTGGCTAGCCGACAAGCGCTACAAGGGTGAGCGTGAACTGGAAAATCCACTGGCAGCTGTACAGATGGGCCTGATCTACGTCAATCCACAAGGACCGAACGGTGAGCCTGATCCGGTTGCCTCCGGTGGTGATATTCGTGAGACCTTCGCCCGCATGGCGATGAATGACGAAGAGACCGTTGCCTTGGTGGCAGGTGGTCATACCTTCGGTAAGTGTCACGGTGCCGGTGATGCTGCACTGGTTGGCCCTGAGCCAGAAGGCGCCACATTAGCTGAGCAAGGCCTTGGTTGGACCAGCACGCACGGTAGCGGTAAAGCCGGTGACACCATCACCAGTGGGATCGAAGGTGCCTGGACCCCAAATCCGATTCAGTGGGACAACGGCTACTTCACGACTCTCTTCAAGTATGATTGGGAATTGACCAAGAGCCCGGCAGGTGCCTGGCAGTGGCTGGCCAAAGACGTTGCTGAAGAAGACATGGCTCCAGACGCCCATGATCCTTCCAAAAAGCATCGCCCCATGATGACCACGGCAGACATGGCCATGCGCATGGATCCAATCTATGAGAAAATCTCACTGCGCTTCCGTGACAACCCAGACGAGTTTGCTGATGCCTTCGCCCGTGCCTGGTTCAAGCTGACTCACCGCGACATGGGCCCCAAGGTGCGCTACCTGGGATCCGAAGTTCCTGAGGAAAACCTGATCTGGCAAGATCCTGTTCCAGCTGTCGATCACGCATTGGTTGATGCGAGTGACATCGCTCAACTAAAGGCCAACATTCTGGCAACCGGTCTATCTACCTCAGAACTTGTTGGAACAGCTTGGTGTTCTGCAACCACCTTCCGTAATTCAGACAAGCGTGGTGGTGCCAACGGTGCTCGCATTCGTTTGGCTCCTCAGAAGGATTGGGATGCGAACCAGCCAGAGCAGTTGGCCAAAGTACTCCAGGCATTGGGTGGTGTTCAGGAAACCTTCAATGCTTCCGCTGGTGGTGGCAAGAAGGTCTCCATGGCTGACCTGATTGTACTTGGTGGTTGTGCTGCAGTTGAGCAAGCTGCCAAAGCTGGTGGATATGACATCGAAGTGCCTTTCACTGCTGGTCGCACTGACGCGACAGAGGAGCAAACCGATGCTGACTCCTTCGCGGTACTGGAGCCTCAAGCAGATGGCTTCCGTAACTATCAGAAGGCTGCCTTCACCGTGTCCACCGAAGAATTCCTGGTAGACAAGGCTCAACTCATGACCCTGACTGCTCCGGAAATGACCGCACTGGTCGGCGGTATGCGTGTGCTGGATGCCAATCACAATCAGTCGAAGCACGGTGTCTTCACTGATCGACCTGGCGTATTGTCCACAGACTTCTTCGTCAATCTGCTGGACATGAGTACAGAATGGAAGGCAAATTCTGAGGAAGAGGAAGTCTTCGAAGGTCGTGATCGCGCAAGCGGTGACCTGAAGTGGACAGGTACCCGTGTGGATCTGATCTTTGGTTCTCATTCACAACTTCGAGCAATCGCTGAAGTCTATGCTCAGAACGACTCCAAGGAGAAGTTCGTCAAGGATTTCGTGGCTGCCTGGAACAAGGTGATGAACCTCGACCGCTTCGAAATCTAATCCTACTGACAGATCGGTCAACCTTGCGTTGATTGGTCCCATCTCTACACGGCCTGTCGGGCTTGCTCGGCAGGTCGTCCCTCCTAACTAGCCCTACCAGTCTGAAATCTTACTGTGTCAGCGATTTTCTTCGCTTGTAGAAAATCGAGACTCTCGTTTCACTTCGCAAATTTGTAACGAGTATTCACTGTAAAAAGCAGATCGCCCACGCTCTTGGGCAGCACGATGCTCTGGATGACTGGCCCAATCAAATTGGGTAGCATCGTCTTCAAATTCAACCAGCGTTAGTCGCTCCCCATCCTCCGCAACAAAGACCTTGTGGGATTTGTAACCCGGCATTGACCTTGCCAACTTTGACATCTGTGGGGCCAATTCTCCGTACTCTGCTTGAGCTTCTGGGCGCAATCTTGAGCGAAATACCGTCAGAATCACCACTCTCTCCTTCCACACCGGTTAAAATCCAATAGATTCATACCCTACCTATTTACCATCCTTCATTCTTGTAAAATGGTGTTTTAACCCGTGCATCACAACTACTTGGAACCGCTCTTCAATTTGAATGCATGGAAATTATCGAACTGCACGAGAAAATCTGCTTGCTGCTGAATTTGACTGGCCTCCAGGTATTCACCATAGAGTCTTCCTTCCCCCTTGAGATAGGTCTCCACGAAATCTGGATTGAAATCACTGCGCTCATCCAGTTCGAATAACCGTGCCGCTGCCGCCTTGGGAGTGAGATCCAGTACGATCTTTATGTCCAGTAGTTCCTGTATTCCAGGCACAAAAATCGTTGTTCCCCAGAGCAACACCACCATCTCTGGAGCCCAAAACAGTGGGTACGATGAGGTTTCGCAGCCTTGTAGAAAATCAGGTTCATCAATCACAGTCACAGTCTCCCCAGCGGCATAAGGACGCAGCAGTGTATCAAGAATCCAGTCTCGTTCCTGGGGCGCTCGCCAATAATCAGCTGCTGCCGAATTCTTGTACTCAGGACTCAGTAGCTCCAGCAAATCAAAACCACCAACCAATACACCCTGTTCTTCCAGAGCTTCCAGCAATTCTCCCACAAAATATGCATGTCCACAGTCATCTGGACCACCAATGCCAACCAGTAGTGGCTTGCTAGGGGCCTCCTGTTTGCTTTTCAGTAGTTGTTCGGCTATCTCTAGAGTCGTGTTGCGGCTAGGATGAAAAATTTGCAGCAGGTCTTCAATACGAGGACAATAGAATCCGTTGGGAACAAGGACCGGTTGCCGACTGGCGAAATGAGCAGACTGATCCTGTAACCAAGCGTGAAGATTGGAGCGATCCGTGACCCAGAAATGATCGGCTTGGCCCAATTGAGGATTGCGACGGCCACTGCTTTCGGGAGATCCAGAAACAATGGAAATTCCTGAGAATTGCTGCCAGTCGTTCGGAGAGATTTCTTCTCCCAGTAACACCAAGTGAAAATCACGTTCCTGCAGCACTCGCAGGAGTTCACGAAAATTTTCCCACTGTTCCTGACTGAATTCACCTGTCAGACTATCAAGATCAAAGACCAATGTCTGAACTCGTGCCGGATGGAAGTCGGCCGTCTTCATTTACTCATTCCTGTTATTTCAAGTTACGTCTGTGCTGAAAACTCACAATCAGGTCCTACTTGGGGCCCTGCGAGGACTGGATGTCGTGCTGGCTTTTCTGGCCTGGGAGTTTGCCTACCAAGCTCGTTTTTTCTGGCTGAACTGGCCCAGTGCTGACTACATTCCGGATCATGTTGAATATCTCAAGGCGGCTTTTGCTGCAGCCCTATTGACGGCACTCACCTTTTCGCTAGCTAACGTCTATCGCCCCCAGTCTTTTATTCGCCCTCGTCAGGATTTTCTCTACCTGCTTCGTGGAGGGTTATATTTGTTTCTCGCTTTGGTGGTAGTGGCCTTCTACTACCGGGAATTCTCCTACTCTCGCGTACATACGCTCTATTTCCTGGTATTCCTGCTCCTCCTGCTGGTGCTCTCTCGTTACCTGGCCCGCAAGGGCATGAAGTGGCTGCATCGGCGTGGCTACCACCTCCGGAAGATTGCTGTGATTGGCTCTGGTGAGACCGCCCTGAACTTTGCCCAACGACTGGCTGGTTATCAACGAACCGGAATCCTGCTGAAGGGAGTACTGAGTTTGCAATCCGGAACGAGCCTACCCACAAGCCTGCCACAGTTCAATGACCTAGAGGAACTGGTGCACCGTATTCAGCGACAGGAGATTGATCAAGTCTTTCTCGCTCTCTCGCCTACAGAGCAAACGCACCTACCTCAACTGAAAGAACAGTTTGCTGAACTCTGGGTGGATCTGCACATTGTCCCCAACCTTGGTAGCTTTCGCACATTGCACACCGAGACAGAAAATTTTGAGGGGATGCCTGTTGTGACCATTGTACGTAGTCCTCTATTTGGGTGGAACCGACTGCTCAAACGTGGACTGGATATGGTAGGAGCTGCTGCTGCGCTGCTGATCTTTGGGCCCATCATGTTACTGATTGCTGGGCTAGTCCGTCTGAGTTCACCCGGACCCATCTTCTATCGTCAGGAACGAATGGGACTGGACGGCCGAACCTTCAATGCCTTGAAATTCCGTTCGATGCGCTTGGATGCCGAACAACGTACTGGAGCCGTCTGGGCTAGCAAAGATGACGATCGTTGCACTCCCATCGGACGATTCATCCGCAAAGTCAGTCTTGATGAACTACCCCAGCTCTTCAACGTACTGCGAGGCGAGATGAGCCTGGTTGGTCCCCGTCCAGAGAGGCCGGTCTTCATTGAGCAGTTTAAAAAACAGATCCCAGACTACATGCTGCGGCACAAGGTCAAGGCTGGCATCACCGGTTGGGCCCAGATCAATGGCTGGCGCGGCAACACTTCCCTGGAAAAACGCATCGAATTCGATCTCTACTACATCGAGCGATGGTCACTCTGGTTTGATATCAAGATTCTCTTCCTCACCATCTTCAAGGGCTTTGTTGATCCGAACGCCTACTGAGCGAGCAGGATTCACCCTGATTGAACTGCTGCTGGCGTTAGCGTTGCTGGGCATCCTTCTTGGTCTTGGCATCGTTTCCCTTTCCCCACTTGTTGCCCAATCCCACCTTGATACCGCTACCAGTTATCTGCAGAGCGCTCTTGAAGAAGCACAAATTCGAGCTCTGCGGAACCTGCGCTCCTATCGCGTACAACTGGAGCAGCAGGAAGTCTGGTTGGAGAGCAAGCAATCTTCCCGATGGCAAGCGGAGCAACTTTGGGAAGTGCTGCCAGAAGGCGTATCGGTTACCGCCACCCGCTGGCCGTCTTTCAGTGCTAGTGGCTTTGCGGTCGGAGGAACCTTGACCCTACAGTTGGAGGATTGGACACGCCAAGTACGAGTCAGTCCGGTTGGTCGAATCTATCAGCCCTAAGTCACTTCCTGAAAGAGAGCTTGTGCCTACCGCTGGGTTGCGCCCCACCAGGATTGCAGCACTTTAGTGAGCTTATCGACAGTTGGCAGCTCTCGGAAGGAAAAACCAAAGGTCTGGAAGTAACTGGAAGTCTCCAAGGCAACACCGAGCTCCGGGTTCTTCGAGAGGCTATTGCTGACGCCTAACAATAAGGGAACCCCTTGAACCTCCTCCAGTTGCTGTAGTCGCTGTCTAAGCGGACCTGCGTGCCAACCATGAA
The DNA here is from genome assembly GCA_011522845.1 of Deltaproteobacteria bacterium. Lineage (GTDB taxonomy): Bacteria > SAR324 > SAR324 > SAR324 > NAC60-12 > JCVI-SCAAA005. The sequence goes on along the minus strand of WTIF01000294.1, from coordinate 28,798 downwards.
AGAGTTCAAGAGCAACCGAAGCTCCTGTCTGATGCTGCAGGACAAAATCTGGAAAGCAGTAGCGATCCCCTGGCAACGGCACAAAGCTACCGGCAAGCTCCAACCGCCACTCTGGTAGGCGCTCCTTTAAGCGGTCACCAATCTGTTGAAATTCTGGAGGCACATAATCGTGGAATTTTTGATAGTGCGAACGGATTCCACAACTCGGATCCAGTTGTAACTGAAGCGGTGGTTTCTGCCGGAAGCAGACCGTAGCTCGCAACTGCCAGTTCTTCTGTTGCAGGATTGCAGGGAAGAAATTGGCCAATTGCAGGCCGTACTTCTGAGTTTTATAGAATAGGCTCAGTGGACCATCGATCCGAAGCTGGAAGATCCCCTGCTCATCTGTTGTGATCTGGGCCAGCAATTGGTGAAAGCGCAGGTACTTGCACAGCTGGCGCAACGGTCCAGGTTCTGGGTGTTCCAAGCGCAGTTCCAGAGCCTCTGAATTCAGCAGGAGCCCTTGTACCTGTGCACAGTTGTAGCGATGGAGTAGAGCCTCTGCTCCAATGGGCGAGAACTGTAATAAGCGCTGCTGAGCTGGTAGGTCTGCGTAAAGAGCTTCCTGAATTTGGGCAACTGGCTGACTTCGCAGCATCTCAACACGCTTCCAAAACTCTGGAAGACTGGGATTCAAAGCTTTGGCTTCTTCACGCAAAGCTTGACG
>WTIF01000294.1:0-27992 GCA_011522845.1 Deltaproteobacteria bacterium | reverse complement strand
TCCAAAAATTGAGGATAGATTCTTCCCTTACGACTACGGAATCGCAGCAAGTCCCGCGTTAGCAAAGGAATCCTAGCAGCATCGTTGACCCAGAGATTACAGACATCTCATCAGAATGGCTTGGCAGAAGCCATGTAGATCATGAAGACGGATGTACAGAAGATGCCAATGTGGACGAACATTGCCATTGGCTTGGGTAGGTCACGTTTGAGAATCTGCATTCCATTCAGGAATCCGAAAACAATCAGCAGTAACAGGCCAACCAGTTTGTAGTGTAACCAGAGCCCATTGCTGAAGGCTCCTGTGATCGTTGCCAGGTATAGACCCGTTGCCACGGCGATCCCCAGGATTGGGTAGTAAATGAACTTGTAGATTCGATGCTGAATCCACTGGGCTCCAGCAATCTGGGCATCTTCAGTCATTCGAAAACGAAAAACTACTGCGAGAGACTGTACGAACAGAGTTCCAACAACGAGACAAACAGCGGTCACATGAACAGCGACCATCGTATGATAAAGCATGAATGAACCACAGCATGAGGTGAATCAAAGGTTTGTGAAGAACATTCAGCTTACGAAGTTACCCCGCAGTTGCAAGCAAGCTTCACCAAATCCACTTTCAATCACTGATTTGATTGGCGAAGGCTTACCATACTGACCAATTGAAAAAATCATTGGTCTTCTGCATCCCAAGAGTTGCCTCTGCTCAACGCTTATCGCAAAATAGAAAAATATGTTGGTAAACCAACCTTCAAACTGATTTGCCTTTTTCCTGAAGGAACTACAAATGTCCGAACTCCACGCACTACAACTCACCGATCTGGAAGGTAACGAACGCTCTCTCTCAGACTACGCTGGCAAGGTTTTGCTGCTGGTCAATGTGGCGAGTCGCTGCGGGCTGACCCCGCAGTATAAAGATCTGGAGGAACTGCACCAGCGCTATCAAGAACGAGGATTCAGCGTAATGGGCTTCCCTTGTAATCAGTTTGGAAAGCAAGAGCCAGGAACTGCCCAGGAAATCCGACAGTTTTGCGATCTCAACTATGGAGTGACATTTCCCATCTTTGCCAAGCTAGAGGTCAATGGGACAAACCAACACCCGCTCTATGCGCTTCTGACCGGGCCAACCGCTGCATTTCCAGGAAAGATCACCTGGAACTTCGAGAAATTTCTAGTGAACCAAAAAGGCGAGGTACAGCGACGCTTTTCCCCAAGAACAACTCCGAGCGATCCGGAGCTGATTCAAGCCCTGGAAGCGCTGCTCTGAGTTATGTTTTGTTCTAGTAATCAGATGAGCACACCTCCTATCCGGTTGCTGCAGCTTGGGATACTTGCTGCGTTGAGCTATCTGAGCTTCAGCTCTCCAGCCCAGGCGCAATTGCTCCCTATGGCTGGAATTCTGGGCAACGCTGGCCAACAGAATTATGAAGACTGCATCCTTAACAACATGAAGGGAGTGCAGAGTGACATTGCAGCCCAAGCCATTCTGGATGCTTGTCGTAGCAAGTTTCCAAATGCCAATGGAGGAGCCGGACTGCCTGCTCAAAGCAAGCCGGGAATCCTGCCCAACCAGGCACTCAACCAACTGAACGGTGAACTGCTACAGGACCTAGGCAGTGAGCTGGTCTTCCGTCTCTATAATGGCAGTTCAGACTGGGAGATCCATTCCTTGACCCTAGGATTGCAGTATTGGGATCCAACCCGGTCAACCAGTATTGTGGAACGACACACTCAGACGATGGCTACTGAGCAATCATTTCTACCCTCACAGTGGCTGGAAATCCGGATGAACAACCCCTCAAACTCCCCTCACCTGTTACTGGAACGCTGGTGGTTTGAGAGTGCTAACGGTCGTCAACTACCCAGCTTGCCAACTAACCGTTGAGAGTGATCGACTTACTACTTGACAGCAAGCAGCTTTTCGTCAGATTGGTAATCGTAAAAAACATCCTGATGAACGCCTTGCGGCCCTAAAAAATTTCCGTTAAGGTGACATTCCAGATGATCCGGTTGTCCCTCCATCCAGATGTATCCTGGTTTGAGCCAATCATCTTCCGCGCCGCCAATATCTTCCATTTCGTTAGACAGGAGTCTACTATGACAAAAGTATGTATCGTGCAGAAGCGGCAGATCGTACTGTTGAAGAAGGAAATCTACGTCGAGGGCAGTCAGGAAGAGATTGAAGAGTGGATCATTCACAATCAGTTGGATGACACCAAGTACCAGTGGCGAACCCACACTGAATACATCGATCCGGGGCACGAAGAGTACGAAATTCTTGAGGTCCCTGAGGACGATGGCTACGACTTCCTACGCTACGTCCGCAAGCCCCCGGTCTATAACCTGGAACGGGACAACGGCCGAAAGATCCAGACCAAGAAATAATCCTACTGCGAATGCCTCGAATCCTGGCACTCGCCCATGCCTTCCCTCCCCATTACTGCTCTCAAGATGAACTGAGTTCCGCCCTGCGCATCGCCTGGCAGGACCAGGGACTCGATGTAGCGATTTTTGATCGCTTGCAGCGCAACGTTCAGGTTCAGGGGCGCTACCTGGCTCGACCGTTGGAAGAGTACCATCACTTCAACTCCTTCACCCAAACTAACCAGATCTGGCAGGAAGAAGCCCTGCATCTCGGTGAGCAAGTAGTTCGGCAAGTACTGGATCAAGCTCAGCTAGCAGCCGACCAAGTCCAGTTGCTGATGAGTACAACAGTGACAGGAATCGCAGTACCTTCACTAGAAGCCCGCCTGATGAACCGACTACCGTTTGCACCAACGACTCGACGAATCCCCCTGTTTGGACTGGGTTGTTTGGCTGGAACCGCTGGGATTGCCCGTTGTGCTGATTACCTTCAAGCTTACCCCACCCATACCGCTTTGCTACTCTCGGTCGAACTCTGCTCCCTGACTTTACAGAAGCAGGACTTGTCTGTAGCGAACCTGATTGCAAGCGGTCTCTTTGGTGACGGAGCTGCAGCGGTACTGCTCGTTGGTGACGAGCACCCTCTAGCTTCAGCTGCACCTGTGGGTGTACTCGACTCCTGTTCGGTCTTCTTTCCAGATTCTGAAGAGGTGATGGGCTGGGAAGTCAGTGCATCTGGCCTCAAGATCGTCCTCTCTCCAGGTGTTCCTCACTATACCCGAGAGGCACTACCTGGGCCCCTGAAGGATTTCCTAGCCAAGCACAACCTGAAACTTGGTGAGATCCGTCACTGGGTCAGTCATCCCGGAGGTCCCAAGGTGATTGACGCTCTGGAAGAGGGGCTGATGTTACCAGCAGGAACACTGAACCGAACGCGTCAAAGTCTCGCTGAGATTGGTAATCTCTCCTCAACCTCTGTGCTGATTATTCTGGAAGAGTGGCTGCGTGACGGGATAGCAAAACCAGGTGACTGGGGAATGATGCTCTCGATGGGGCCAGGCTTTTGTGCAGAAGCTGCGTTGCTGCGCTGGTGAGCGTGGGCGAGTCAGTTTTCCTGACGATAAGGTGAGAGTTCTGGGTTTTCTTCAATATTGTTCTGAATTGAACGCTTCTCTTCCTCAATAAATTCCCCAATCGCCCGATGAAAGGCTGGATGGGCAATCCAGTGAGCGCTGTAGGTCAGATTGGGTAAGAAGCCTCGCTGGATCTTGTGTGCTCCTTGGGCACCAGCTTCAAAACGCTGCACACCTTGTTCAATTGCATACTCAATCAGGCGGTAATAGCAGAGTTCAAAGTGCAGGCTCCGAAAGTCTTGCCGACAGCCCCAATAGCGCCCAAAGAGATGTGGTCCTTTGTGATAATTGATCGTACCAGCCACCCATCTCCCCTGCTTGCGGGCAAGTGCTAGTACCAATTGATCTCGAAAATGTGTGAAGATGTACTGAAAAAATTCATAGCTCAAGTAGGGCATCGCCCACTTGCGATCAATCGTAGTTAGGTAGAAATCGTACATCACTCGGCAGAGCTTCGGCTCAATCTCCTCTCCTCGCAGCAAGATTACCTCCAACCCTTGTTCCTGCACCTGCCGGCGTTCTCGCAAAATCTCCTTGCGGCGTTTGCTTCTGAGTCGACTGAGGAAGTCTTCAAAGCTGCCATAGCCCTGATTCTGCCAATGAAATTGAAAGCTATGTCGCAACAGTAGACCAGCTGCTTCATAGATTTCGCGCTCCTCTACAGGAATAAAAAGAAAGTGCAGAGACGAGCAGCCTTCCTGCTGGGCCAGTTCCACGGCGCTGGCGAGCAACTGCCGCTGAAGTTCTCTGGAATTGGAGGCATCTGCTGCAACCAGTAGCTTGGGACCCGTCGCTGGAGTAAAGGGGACGGCTGAGGTGAGTTTGGGGAAATAGCGTTGACCGTAACGTTGGTAGGCGTTCGCCCAATCCCAGTCAAAGATGTATTCCCCATTGCTGTTGGTTTTCCGGTACAGGTAGCAGGCAGCCTGTAGCTGCTTCCCTTCCCAGAGCGTCAGGTAGCGAGGTTCCCAACCAGGTTCAATTCCGACGCAGTGCCCTTCTTCCAGCGCAAGCAGATAGTCATATTCAGCGAAGGGGAAAGCGTCTCCAATCAGTCGATTCCAGGACTCTGGGGGGACTTCACGAAGGCTGTGAAAAACCTGCTGGTGCAGATTGCTATCGGTTTGAAAGGCAGTGCTGCTCACGTCAGTCTTCGACCTGAACCACATGGATTTTGTCGGCAACGTGGAAGGGGAGGATCGCCTGTTGTTCTTCCTGCTGGAGAGTCATTGAACTCATCACATCGGCACGAGAAATCACTTGATGCTTCTGCCCCGGAATCAACTGCTGGGTGTGCAGAATCTTGAGCAGTTCCTCGGAATCTTCCAATTCTTCGGCAATCATCATGATCTCCACCATCATGCCTTCTTCAGCCTGATCCAGGGTGAAACAGTCCTCTGGCAGAGAATGACCAGGCATCGGCGTCCCGTGAGGGCAGGTCTCTGGATAATTGAGAAAGGCAGCCAGCTTATCGACAACCGTGGGAGTCATCGCATGTTCGAGCTGATGAGCGTGCTTGTGTACTTCGTACCAGGGGATCCCCAGAGTGTTGCAGAGAAAATATTCAGCGAGATTGTGGCGAAAGGCAATGTCGCAGGCGAGACGCTCTCCTTCCTTGGTCAGGTTGATCTCTTTCTTGTCGTCCATCTGGATCAGATCATCTCGCTGCATGCGCTGCAGGTTAGCGTGTACCGTCGGTGCACTGCTCTTGAGACGCTGTGCGAGGGTAACCGCCTTGAGGCGCTCTCCAGCACCTCGCAACTGATATAGCAGCAGGAGGTACTCTTCAATGACAATCGAGTGTTTCTCAGACATTGGGAGTTCCTGACGGAGATGAGCAAAAACTTGAGTTGTTAGCCTAACAAGGCTCTACCAGAAAAACAAACAGGATTCAGCTTTTGCAGTGGTGGTTGAAGTCTACTAAGACTGTTCTATTTCTGGTCAACACCACAACTAGGCGAGGAAATATCAGGGAAGACGATGTAAACGTTGCTGTAACGGAAGGATATGGGCGTGAGTGAGGGAAACGGCCAACGCATCGGCTTCGTCTTCTTGGAGTGGACGAGATTGAAGGTTCAGTAGCATCCGGACCATGTGCTGAATCTGCTCTTTCTGGGCACCACCTGTCCCCACCAGAGATTGCTTGACCTGTCTCGGCGCATATTCATGTAGACGAACCTGCCGACGTCCCAGTTCCAGTAGCACAACCCCCCGCACATGGCCCAGCACCAAGGCGGAGCGGGGATGCTTTGCAAAGAAGACTTCTTCAACAACTCCGCAATCCGGTTGCCACTGCTGAATCAAGTCTCCAAGAGCATCACCTAGAAGCACCAGGCGTTCCGCCAATGATTTGGATTCTGGCAGGCGAATGCAACCACTGGAGAGGTAGCGATTGTGCTGGGGAGTCGCTTCAATTAGACCATAACCCGTACGGCGACTACCTGGATCAATCCCTAGAATTCTCATGCTTCAGGAAGCTAACTGCGTGGCCACTTCCTCACTAATATCGAAATTGGAGTAGACCTGCTGGACATCGTCATCATCTTCCAGCATCTCAATCAGACGAATGACTTGCTCTGCCTTCTGAGCATCTTCAATAGCAATCCGGTTTTGTGGATTCCAAATGATACCAGAGTGCTGCATCGGTACAGAATTCTCTTCCAAGAAACTACGCACCTGCTCCAGATCGGCAATACTTGTGTAGACCTCGTAGTTTTCTGGGTCCTCCGTATTCAGATCCTCTGCGCCTGCTTCCAGAATAAATTCTGTCAGTGCATCTTCGCTGATCTTGTCTTTCTCAATCGTAATTTGTCCAAGTCGATCAAACATGTATTGCACAGAGTTAGTGGAACCCAAACTGCCACCCGATTTGTTGAAAGCGTAGCGAATGGAAGCAATCGTGCGGTTGCGATTGTCGGTCATCGCTTCAACAATGATTGCCACGTTGTGCGGACCATATCCTTCGTAGACAATCTCCTCGTAGTTATCACCTTCCCCTTCTCCAGTTGCCTTCTTGATTGCTCGCATGATGTTGTCCATTGGCATCGACTGACCTCGCGCATTTGCTACCGCAGTGCGTAACCGAGGATTGGCATCAATGTCTCCACCCCCCACTCGGGCCGCCACCGTAACCTCCTTGATCAATTTGGTGAAGAGCTTGCCTCGCTTGGCATCCTGGGCAGCCTTCTTGTGCTTGATCGTGCTCCACTTGCTGTGTCCTGACATGATTCCCTATTCGATGATTTTACCGACCAGATCATAGTCATGCGCTTCGGTGATCTCCACAGAGTGGAAAGTTCCCGGACGCGCGTTACCCTCATTGATATAGACCAATCCATCTACTTCTGGCCCCTGAAACGCAGCTCTTCCCTGTAACAATAGCTCTGTCTCTTCTGCATAACCATCCACCAAGACGGGCAAGACCTGTCCTACTCTAGCCTGATTACGCTGTTGGCTAACCTGGCGCTGTACCTCCATCAAGCGTTGCTTGCGTTCGTGCTTAACCGCATTAGGAACAGGATCACCCAAGCGCGCTGAACGAATGTTGTCTTCTGGAGAATAAGTGAACACGCCCACGTGAGTGAAATGTCCTGCTGCCACAAATTCCAAGAGTTCCTCAAAGGCCTCTTCTGTCTCTGTCGGGAAGCCAACAATGAAGGTTGTTCGCCAAGCCACCTCTGGGAGAATTCGTTTTACTTCCTGCATCTTCTGCTCGATCTGTGACCGAGTGATCTTGCGGTTCATCTTGCGTAGGACATTGTCTTCGATGTGCTGAAAGGGCATGTCCAGATAAGCACAAAATCGCTTGTCCGCAGCAAAGGCTGCCAAGGCCTCATCTGTAAAGGTGTTGGGATAGCAGTAGAAGAGACGAACCCAAAAATCACCTTCCAAGGCACTGATGGAACGCAGCAACTCCGCAAGCTCCAACTGGCCTCGATCTCTACCGAAGGAAGACGTGTCCTGTGAGATCAGATTGATTTCCTTCACCCCTCTGCTCACTAACTGTTGAATCTCGTGCACGATGGATGGGACACTGCGGCTACTCAGCAATCCCCGCAACATCGGAATGTTGCAGAAAGAGCACATATTTGAGCAACCTTCCGCAATCTTGACATAGGCAAAATGACGAGGAGTGGACTGCTGCTTTTCCTGCTCCTCAAATTGCTGGTAGTGTGGCTTGGGCTGAACAAAAGAGTGTTGCTTGCCTGGCTCTCTGCGCACCTGATCCAATAAGGGAACAATCTCACTGAAATCCTGAGAACCCAACAAAGCATCTAGTTCTGGAAGTTCTTTCAGTAGGTCTTCGCGATAGCGCTGGCTTAAGCAACCAGCTGCTACCAATGTGGAACAACGTCCTGTCTCTTTGAATTCGCTGAGTTCAAGAATACGCTGGACAGATTCTTCGGTAGCTGAGGTCAGGAAGGCACAGGTGTTGACGACGATGGCGTCAGCTTCCTGTGGTTCGAGCGTGAGTGTGTAGTGATTTTGGGAAAGGTGGTGGAGCATGATTTCTGAGTCTACCCGGTTTTTCGAACAACCGAGCGTCTCGACATACACCTTGGCCCTTCCCGCAGTGCGGAGTGCAGGCATAGGAAATGCCCGAGGCAAGATCAGGCGGTTTTTTCTGTTTCTGCTTCAGCCTTTGGTTCGTTGACCTGAGTGCTGACTTCTTCAAGTAGTGATGGAGCCGGTTGTGGCTTGGCAGCTTTACGACTCTTGGGTTTTTTGAGGGCGCTGAGTGCATCGTTTTCACTTCCAACCAACTGCACAAGAGCCATTTCGGAAGCATCGCCCAACCGGCGCTTGGCCAACTTGATCACACGGCAGTAGCCTCCGGGACGTTCCTTATAGCGCTCCGCGATCTCTCCAAAGAGGTTTTCCATCGCCAGTTTGCTCTTCACAAAGCGTAGGACTTGGCGTCGGGCGTGTAGATCACCACGTTTGGCAAAGGTAATCATCTTCTCTAAGGGCGCACGAACCTCTTTGGCTCGGGCTAGGGTACAAGTGACTTCCCCATTTTCGAGAATTGAAGTCACCATGTTGCGCATCATTGCTCGGCGGTGTGATGAGGAAACTCCAAGCTTTCTTCCAGCTTTCAAGTGTCGCATGGTCGATTACTCTTTCTTTGCTTTTTCAACAGGATTTGCGTCAGGGTCGAAGTTTTCTAGCTTCATTCCCAGCGACAGGTTCATAGCTGATAAAATCGTTTTGATTTCATTGAGTGATTTGCGCCCAAAATTCTTGGTCCGCAGCATCTCCGCTTCTGTTTTCTGCACCAAGTCTGCGATGGTTTCAATTTTCGCGTTCTGTAGGCAGTTGATGGAGCGAACAGAGAGTTCTAACTCGCTGACGCTGCGATAGAGATTGTCGTTTGTCGGGGCTTCTTCAACATCCAAATCTTCATCTGGTTCAATCCGTTTTTCCGGATCAAAATTGATGAAGACTTCCATGTGCTCTTTCATGATCTTGGCAGCATAAGCCACACTATCAATTGGATTGACTGCCCCGGAGGTCCAAACTTCCATGTCCAGTTGATCTTGCTCCTGCTCATTGACTGTTTGAGTGGAGATCTTATAGTTCACCCTCTTGATCGGAGAATGATTTGAATCTAAGTAGATCACATTGACAGGTAGCTCTCGACTTTGGTTCTCCTCTGCTGTCACATACCCTTTGTTCATTCGCACATATAGGGTCATGCTCAGCGTTGCGTTCTCTTCCAAGTGAGCGATCTCACAATCTGGATTGAGAATCTCGGCCTTATTGAAGGTAGAGATATCTTCACCCCTCAGTACACAGGGGCCTTCACCAATCAGCTCCAATTCGATGATATCATCCTCAAACTGTTGAATATCGAGATTCTTGATATTCAGAATGATCTGGACGACATCTTCAAGAATTCCTGGGAGTTGGGTGAACTCGTGTGCCACTCCTTCGATTTGGACTGCGAAGACTGCGCTTCCACGGATAGAAGAAAGCAATGTTCTTCGCAACATATGACCGATGGTCAATCCAAAGCCTGGCTCCAAGGCCTCTACTGCGAAGTGTCCGTACTCGTTACTAAGAGTATCGGCTTCCACCTTGAGCGCTTCTGGCCAAAGCATTTCACCAACATGGGTGGACAGACTTGCTGGGTTTACAGCACTGGCCGCTGATTCAGTCTCTTGCAGTTCTTCGTTCATTTTCTAGTCCGTTGGGAGTACTGGTCAGGGAGACAGGGACAAGCTCTGTCAGATTCGGCGCTGCTTTGGTGGTCGGCAACCGTTATGAGGAACCGGGGTTACGTCCTGAATGCTGGTAACACGAACACCCTCAAATCCCGCTAAAGCACGTAGAGCAGATTCTCGACCCGAGCCCGGACCTTTGACGCGGATCTGAACTTCTTTCAAACCATTGTCAATTGCTTTGCGCATTGCGTCTTCAGCCGCTACTTTAGCCGCAAAAGGGGTACTCTTGCGCGATCCTTTAAAACCATGAAGCCCTGTGCTCGACCATGAAATGATGTTGCCTCGGACATCTGAGATGCTGACAATCGTGTTGTTGAATGATGCCTGAATATGAGCAATGCCTTGCTCAATATTCTTTTTCTCTTTCTTTTTTCTTTTGACCTTACTCATGAACTGCTCTTCCTAGAGTTAGACGGAGAGTTAATTATTTTTTCTTACGGCTGACTGCCAGCTTGCGCGGTCCTTTGCGTGTTCGGGCATTGGTCTTGGTTCGTTGTCCACGAACTGGCAGGCCCTTACGATGTCGGAGTCCTCTATAATTTCCCAGATCCATCAGACGCTTGATGTTCAGGTTGATTTCCCGACGCAGATCACCTTCCACTTGATATACACCCTCAATCGCACCACGCAGACGAGCGACTTCGTCATCGCTCAATTCCGTTGTCTTGGTGTCTCGGTCAATACCTGTGGTAGCAAGGATCTTGTTCGCCGTTGGACGGCCGATTCCATAGATGTACGTCAGCGCAACCTCAATGCGCTTAGCTCTGGGTAGGTCCACACCGGATATTCTTGCCATGATCTCCTAGCGTAAGCGAAGTGTCTGTGCCTGCCCCGGACTACGACGTTTACGGGTCTTCTTCATGAAGCCATCGTAGTTTTGGTTCAGCAGGAAGGATTCAATCTGGTTCACCAGGTCCAGTCCAACCCCCACTACAATCAGTAGGGCCGTTCCACCAAACTGGAAGGGAACATTGAAAACGAATAACAAGATGCTGGGCAGGATACAGATCATTGACAGATAAACTGCTCCGCCAAACGTTAGCCGAGTTAATACGGCGTTGATATATTCTGCTGTCTTTTTGCCTGGACGAATGCCAGGAATGTAGCCGTTGTGGCGCTTCATCTCATCTGCAATCTTGACCGGATTGAATTGAATCGCTGTATAGAAGAAGCAGAAGAAGAAGATTAGCATCACGAAGAGCAAAGAGTGTAGCAAGCGACCAGGTAACAACTGATCACTGATTGCCTGAACCCAAGGTGTCGTTGTGAAACCAGCAATTGTAGCCGGGAACGCCAATATCGAGGAAGCGAAGATGGGTGGAATCACACCAGCAGAATTAATTTTCAGTGGAAGATGTGAAGCTTGGCCACCATACATGCGATTGCCCTGCATTCGCTTGGCATACTGTACGGGAATCTTGCGGTACGAAGTCTCGATAAAAACGACAGCGAAGATGACCACAACCATCAAAACTAGTGTAATCAGCAGTACCAGAATAGGAATCTGTCCAGCTTGTACCAATTGAATCGCATTGACGGTTGAGCCTGGTATTTCTGCTACGATGCCAGCAAAGATGATGAGTGAAATACCGTTGCCGATTCCTCGTTCGTTGATCTGCTCACCGATCCACATCAAGAAGGCCGTGCCTGCTGTCAGCGTAATGATTGTCAACAGTCGGAAGCCCCATGGATTCATCGTTGAGATAACCACCGGCGATCCATCTGGAGCAGCCATGCTCTCTAAACCAACAGCGATACCGAAGCCTTGAATCAGGCTGAGAAGTATAGTGCCGTAGCGAGTGTAGAGAGTGATTTTCTTGCGGCCCGCCTCACCCTCTTTGGAGAGACGTTCTAAGTAGGGGAAGACCACTGTCAGCAGCTGCATGATGATCGAGGCACTAATATAGGGCATTACCCCAAGCGCAAAGATCGTCAGACGTGCCAGCGCACCACCCGTGAACATGTTGAAGAAGCGAAGGATGGAACCCTGCTGTGCTTCAAAGAACGCGGTCAGTGCTGTACCGTCGATGCCCGGAGTCGGGATATGAGCCCCAATCCGGAACACCAGCAGCATGAGGACCGTGAAGATAATTCGGTCCCGTAGGTCTTCAATTCGGAAGATGTTTCGAACAATCTCAAGCATATTAGCCGATGGTCACCGTGCCACCTGCAGCCTGGACCTTCTCAATCGCTGATTCGCTAGCCAGTTCTACCTCAATCGTTAGTTTCTTGGTTAATTCGCCTTCTGCCAATAGTTTAACTGGAATGCTATCTTTCTTGATGAAACCGAGTTCTTCTAACTTTGCTCGATTCACCGTATCTCCACTCGCAATTCGCTCATTTGACTCGAGGAAAGCCAGGTTGAGAGGCCGGCTAATTACTTTATTGAGAGGCTTAAAACCGAACTTGGGTAACCGACGACTAATTGCCATCTGGCCGCCTTCAAAGCCTCTTTTACTTGAGTAACCAGCTCTTGATTTTTGACCTTTCTGGCCTTTGCCACAGGTTTGTCCCCAGTTACTGCCGGGACCGCGGCCAACTCGCTTTCTTTTGCTATTTTTGATGCTTGGCAATTCGTGAAGTTGCATAGTTATCCTACTTCTTCAACTTTTAGCAGATGGTGCACCTTGCGGATCATGCCCCGTACGTTCGGACTGTTCTCCAGTACGCGAGAACTGTTTGTCTTTCGTAAGCCCAAGCCACGAACAGTTGCACGGACTTTTTCGTTGGATCCAATAACACTGCGGACCAGTGTTACTTTGATTTGATTGGCACTCATTTTTAGAACCTGATGTGTTCGACTTCTTTACCTCGACTCCTGGCGACTTCTTCAAAACCACGCAGCTTTAGCAGCGCATCTATGGTCGCCCGAGTTAAATTATGTGGATTGCGTGAACCCAAGCATTTCACAGTAATGTCAGCAATCCCTACCGATTCCATCACGGCACGCACTGCTGCTGCTGCGATGATTCCATGGCCTGGTTCTGCCGGCTTCATTAGCACCGAACCTGCCCCAAAACGCCCAATGATCTCGTGGGGAATAGAAGTTCCTTCCAAACGAACACGCTGCATCTGCTTGGATGCTTCTGCAACTCCCTTACGGATTGCTTCGGTCACCTCATTAGCCTTGCCTAGCCCTAGTCCAATTTTACCGGAACCATCACCGACAACTACCAACGCACTAAAGCTGAAACGGCGTCCTCCCTTAACAACCTTGGCAACGCGATTGACCTTGATCACGCGTTCGATCAGTTCACTTTCGTTTCTTCTCTCACTCAAAGCAGTTTCCTTTATAAAGAATCAGAAGTTGAGGCCTTCGCTACGAGCAGCTTCGGCCAAGGCCTTAACACGTCCATGATAAATGAATCCGCCCTTATCGAAGACAACTTGCTCAATGCCTTTTTCTTTCAGGCGTTGGGCAATATCAGCCCCAACCATTGTTGCGCTCTCCACCCCATCTTTGTCTGAGAAACGTTCACGAGCTTCCAATGTTGAGGCTGCAGCTAACGTATTTTGACCCAAGTCGTCAATCGCCTGCACATAGATGTGACGTGCTGACTTGAAAACGCAGAGTCTTGGTCGTTCTGCAGAGCCGCTAACTTTTTTCCGAACACGACGATGGCGTGCTAGTCGGGCTTCTCGTTTTTTCTGAGCAATGGACTTCATGATTACCTGGATCTCAATTATTTCTTACCACTCTTTCCGGCTTTTCGCAGGATTTGCTCTCCTTCAAACAGGACTCCTTTACCCTTGTAAGGCTCAGGTGGTCGCATCTGCTTGATCAGTGCCGCAACTTGACCTAGTGCCTGCTTATCGCACGATTCGAGAACAATCTGGGTATTTGCATTGACCTTCGCATCAACAATATCTGGCAACTCGTATTTGATCGGGTGCGAATAGCCAAGGTTGAGTTCAAGCGTTTTCCCGCTAATCGCAGCTCTATAACCGACACCAACCAGACGAAGTTGTTTCTGAAAGCCCGTACTGACTCCAGTGATCATATTATTTAATAGAGAATAGAGTGTCCCCATCTGGGTTCGCGCTATCGTATCCTCTTTATAATCCGCCAGAATCTTGATTTCATCATCTTTCTGTTCTAGTTGCAGCTTCTCATGAAGGCTGGCCTGCTGCTTCCCTTTTGGTCCGGTCACCAGAATTCGATCCTCATCAACCTGAACTTTTACAGACTGAGGGATTTTGATTGGACGTCTACCGATACGTGACATATGTTCCTCTTTACTGGCTCACCATACTTGGCAGAGCACTTCTCCGCCAATTTTGCGTGAGCGACATTCCTTGTCCGACATGACTCCATGTGAAGTCGACAGAATCGAAATCCCCTGCCCGCCGAGCACTTTCTTCAGATCTTGAGAACGCTGGTAGGTTCTCAAACCTGGCTTGCTGACACGCTCAATGTTTCTTATGACTCGTTTACCTTCGTAATATTTAAGCTGGACTACTAACTCTCTGAACGCACCGCTCGGCATCACTTCATAGCCAGTGATAAAACCCTCTTCTTTGAGTACATCAAGGATGTGCTGTTTGATCTTTGAGTGTGGTACCCGAGTTTCGGCGTGCATTCGCTGATTAGCGTTACGAATGCGGGTCAATAAATCAGCAATGGGATCTGACATAGACATAGCGAATCACCAGCTCGACTTAGTTACACCGGGAATCAAGCCCTGATTGGCCTTGAGACGGAAGCAGATACGGCACATTCCAAAACGGCGCAGATAACCTTTGGGTCGTCCGCAGAAGGAGCAGCGGCTGTAGTTGCGTACTTCAAATCGCTGCTTGCGATTGCATTTGTTGATTAGTGCCTTTTTTGCCATGAATTACTTTCGGAAAGGGAAGCCCAGACCCTTCAACAAGCTCAGTGCCAGTTGGTCGTTCTGCGCAGTTGTTACGATGGAGACGTTCATACCCCGAATTCTATCAATCTGGTCGAAGTCAATCTCCGGAAAAATAAGCTGTTCCTTGATTCCCAGATTATAATTGCCTTTTCCGTCAAAGCCTTTGGGAGAGATACCACGAAAGTCTTTCACACGAGGAAGAGCAATTTGTACCAATCGATCCAAGAAGCTCCACATTCGCTCGCGGCGCAGTGTCACCATACAGCCAATCTGCATTCCCTCACGAAGTTTGAAACCTGCGATGGATTTGCGAGCTCTTGTGACCACAGGCTTTTGACCGACAATCTGAGCTAGTTGCTCGGTAGCTTGGTCAATGGACTTTGGATTTTGGACAGCTTCGCCCAGTCCAACATTGACCGTTACTTTAGAAATTTTAGGGATCAGGTGAACATTTTGAATTGAGAATTCCTCTTTAAGCTGAGGAGAAACTGTCTCAAAATAGAGTTGTTGCAGGTTCACGGCTTGGCCTGATTTAGAGAGTTTTTCCGGTTTTCACACAGATGCGTTGCTTTGTCCCATTCTCAGAGGTATTGCGAAAACGCACACCTTTCTCGAGGTCTGGGTTTAGCAGTGCTACGTTGGAAACGTGGATAGGGCCTTCCAAATCCTTGATGCTTCCTTGTTCACCATTACGCTGTGCTTTCGCATGCTTGGTCTGTATGTTGGCACCTTCAACGATCACACGCTTCTTCTTCCAATCTACGTAGTTGATCTTACCTTGTAGGCCACGGCTCTTGCCAGCAATGACCATCACTTCATCTCCCACTTTCAGGCGGGATACTTTTCTTTCACGCATAAAACGTCTCTACGTCGAATGATATTAGAGAACTTCTGGTGCCAGTGACAAAATCTTCATAAATTTTCCACTGCGTAGTTCGCGAGCGACTGGTCCAAAAATACGAGTTCCTACTGGCTCACGTTTGTTGTCAAGGATCACTGCAGCATTCCGATCAAATTTGATGTATGACCCGTCTGCTCGTCGCACCTCCTTGGTGGTACGGACAATCACAGCTTTGACAACGTCGCCAGATTTCACTTTTGAATTTGGTATCGAGTCTTTCACCGAGGCAACGATGATATCACCCAAGCCTGCATAGCGTCGCTTGGATCCTCCCAAAACTTTGATGCACATCAGGCGTTTAGCTCCGGAATTGTCAGCAACTTCCAGAATGCTTTGCATCTGAATCATGCGGCCCCCGTTGTGTTGTCTTTAATAGAAAGCAGGCGCCAGGTCTTTGTCTTACTGATCGGGCGGCATTCAATGATTGAGACCAAGTCTCCGGTTCGCGCTCGATTTTGTTCGTCATGCGCTTTAAATTTTTTGGATCGGCGGATCGTGCGCTTGTAGAGTGGATGTTTAACCACGGTCTCAATTTTGACCACAATCGACTTATCCATCTTATCGCTGACGACTACACCGCTACGAATCTTCTTATTCTCTGTCATGCCTTGCGCTCAGAAAGGAGGGTCTTCAGGCGGGCGATATCACGTCGGTTTTTCTTAATCACCGAGGTATCTTCCAAATTGCCCAGTACCTTGTTGAAACGATTACGGAGTTGTGATTCTTGTAACTCAGCAATCTTGCTATGGATTTCCTGATCCCCGAGGGCGCGGAAGTCTTCGTTCTTCATATGATCAAGCTGCGTTTGATGATTTTGGTCTTCACCGGCAGCTTGTAGCCTGCCAGAGTCAGTGCTTTTGTTGCCACGTCTTCATCTACCCCGTCAATCTCGTAAAGTACTCGTCCCGGTAGAATTGGAGCAACCCATGAATCGACAGAGCCTTTTCCCTTGCCCATCCGAGTTTCAGCAGGGCGCTTGGTGATCGGCTTGTCTGGGAAAATACGAATCCAAGTTTTACCACCACGCTTAAGGGTTCGGTTGATTACCCGGCGAGCTGCCTCAATCTGGCGAGCGCTGACATATCCTCTTCCAGTTGCCTGGAGCCCGATCGCTCCAAAGCTGACGGCACTAGCATTGTACGATTCTCCAGTCATTCGGCCGCGCATCTGTTTACGATGCTTGGTCCGCTTCGGCATCATCATGGCTTACCTCTCTCGTCTTCTTGATCTGCGTAAATTGTTGCGACCAAAACTCTCCCCTCGATAGACCCAGACTTTCACTCCGGTAATACCGTATGTTGTCAGAGCCTCTGCAAAACCATAGTCGATGTTGGCTCGCAGGGTGTGCAATCGTACTCGACCTTCACGGGCCCATTCGGTTCGGGCCATCTCTGCTCCATTGAGCCGCCCCGCAATCATAATTTTACAGCCCTCAATATTCATGCGCATCGCTGTTGCTAAGGTCCGCTTCATTGCTCGACGGAAAGCAACTCGGCGCTCCAGCTGTGAGGCAATGTTTTCAGCAATTAACTGCGCATCAATTTCCGGTCGCTTGATCTCTCTAATGTTGATCGCAATGTCTTTTTTAAATTTATTGAGGAGGCTTTTGCGAATTCTCTCTACCTCGTCTCCCTTGCGACCAATAATGATCCCCGGCTTGGCTGTGAAGATGTTAATCTTGGTTTTCTTCGAAGCTCGTTCCACTTCGATCTTCGAAATCGAAGCCTTTTTCAAACGATTTTTAACGAAGTGCTGGATGTCGAGATCCTCTTTCAGAGTCTCTGCGTAACTTTTCTCTGCGTACCACCTCGAATTCCAATTCTTATTGACGCACAGACGAAAGCCAATCGGGTTAACCTTTTGTCCCATAACTTCTCTCTCAGTTGGCCGATTCAACGACGATGGTGATGTGGCTGCTCCGCTTATGAATTCGAGAAGCCCGGCCCATTGCTCGAGGGCGGAAACGCTTGAGCGTACTGGCTTCATTAGCGTAGGCCTCCTTGATCACCATTTCATCAACATCAGCTGATGAATCTCGGTCCATCGCGTTGGCAACAGCAGACTGGATCAACTTGTAGATCACAGGGGATGAATTACGCGGTGTATTCTGCAGGATTGCCAGGGCCGTGCTCACATCCTTGTTTCGAACATTGTCCAGCACCAACCGGACTTTCCGGGGTGCGATTCGGATTCCTTTAGCGGTAGCTCTCGCTTGCATCATTTCTTCCCGCGCTTGTCAGTTTTGGCAATGTGTCCGCGGTAGGTCCGAGTGGGTGCGAATTCACCCAGCTTGTAGCCAACCATATCCTCGGTAATAAAAACCGGAATGAATTTGTTGCCATTGTGTACAGCGATATTGGTGCCGACGAATTCTGGCAGGATCACTGAGCGGCGTGACCAGGTTTTGATCAGCTTGCGATCATTTTTCTCTTTGGCCGCTAACACCTTTTTTTCTAGGTGGTCATCGACGAAAGGACCTTTCTTCAAAGATCGTGGCATTACTTTCTCCTCCGTACGATGTACTTGTCAGTGGACTTGTTGTTGCGTGTTTTGTAACCCTTGGTTGGCACGCCCCAAGGGGTGACCGGATGGCGTCCACCGGATGTTCGACCTTCCCCTCCACCGTGTGGGTGATCCACAGGGTTCATCACAACACCTCGAACAGTTGGACGGAAGCCTTTCCAGCGCTTACGGCCTGCCTTGCCCACGTCCATATTCATGTGTTCGCTGTTGCCGACTACACCGATAGTGGCCAGACATTCGACACGCACTTTGCGAATTTCCCCCGACTTCAACTTGAGCTGTGCGTAATCCTCATCTTTAGCCATCAGTTGAACAGATGCTCCAGCACTTCGGGCTAACTGGGCCCCTTTGCCTTGCTTCAATTCCACGCAGTGGAGACTTGCCCCAACCGGAATTCGACCAATGGGCAGCGTATTGCCTGTGCGGATATCAGCCGTTGAACTGCTGATCACTTCATCTCCAACTTTCAGTCCGTCTGGGTAGATGATGTAGCGCTTCTCTCCATCAACATATTGCAGAAGAGCGATGCGAGCGCTTCGGTTCGGATCGTATTCGACCGCAACTACTTTGGCAGGTATACCTGTTTTGTTGCGCTTGAAATCGATAATCCGATAGCGTCGCTTGTGACCACCACCTCGATGACGCACGGTGATTCGGCCGTTGGAGTTGCGCCCACCTTTCTTAGAAAGTTTTTCGGTGAGGCTTTTCTCCGGTTTGTCTTTGGTAACTTCCTCAAAACGGAAGCCACTCATGTCTCTGCGACCTGGAGAAGTCGCTTTGAATCGCTGAATGCTCATGATCTACCTGAGTGCCGGAAACGAATTAGTAATTGGCAATGAATTCGATATTGTTACCCTCGGCCAAGGTCACGATGGCTTTCTTCCAAGGAGTACTCTTGCCAACGAAACGTCCCATGCGCTTTTGCTTGGACTTGGTGTTCAAGGTGTTGACCCTGACAACCTTGACTTTGAAGGCCAGTTCAACAGCTTTTTTGATCTGTCGTTTGGTTGCCTTTGAAGATACTTGCAGCGTGTACTTGTTCTGCATTTCCTGACTGATGGTTGATTTCTCAGTCATCACAGGACGTTGCAGGATGTTGAATAGTTCCATTAGCCTAGCCTTTCTTCAAGGACTGGAATCGCATCCTTGGCCAAGAGTAGACGATCGTGGTTGACGATCTCGTAGGCATTGACGCTTGCCGCCTTGAGAACCTTCACATTGGGAAGATTTCTTGATGCTCGCTCCAGATTGTTGTCAATGTCTTTGACGACTACCAAGCACTTCCCCTCTGTGAACTTGCGGAGGATGCCATTGAACGCCTTGGTCTTGTGCGTGGGCAATTCCAGCTGCTCCAACACGGAAAGCTGTTCCTGTCGTACTCTTTCTGACAGCGCAACTCGAACAGCCTTGCGGCGTGCCTTCTGATTGATCTTTACTCCGTAGTCACGAGGCTGTGGACCAAAAACCACGGGGCCGTGTCGCCAAATCGGATTCTTTACACTCCCAACTCGTGCCCGACCTGTTCCTTTTTGTCTCCACAACTTACGAGTACTGCCTGAAATTTCGGAGCGCTGCAGCGTGGAGTGTGTTCCCTGACGCAATTCGTTGCGATATGCAACGATTGCTTCCTGCAAGATGCGCGAGGAGTACTCTTCTTGAATCAGCTTATCTTGGATCTCGACGCTGCCTATCTTCTCACCGTCCAGATTGTAAGTGTCTAATTGCATGCTCAAACCTGCTTGATGCCAATGTCGACTCCAGCAGAAATATCCAGGCGCATCAGCGCGTCCATGGTTTGTGGTGTCGTTTCCATAATGTAGAGCAACCGCTTGTGCACGCGCATTTCAAACTGTTCACGTGACTTTTTGTCTACATGCGGAGAGCGCAAGACCGTGTACTTGTGAATCTTGGTCGGAAGAGGAATTGGTCCTACAATCTGAGCACCTGTGCGCTTGACCGTGCGAACAATTTCTTCAACTGTTTGATCCAATAACTTGTCGTCGTACGCTTTGAAGCGGACTTTGATTTTTTCGTTCATGCTCCAGCCTGCAGTAGGAGAGGGGTTGGTTATCCCTCTCCTGCGGTATAATTACTTGGTAACTTCGGTGACAACGCCGGAACCGATAGTACGTCCACCTTCACGGATCGCGAAACGCACTTCTTTTTCCAGAGCAATCGGGGTAATCAACTCAACTTCAATCGCTACGTTATCGCCAGGCATCACCATTTCGACATCTGCTGGCAACTGAACCACGCCAGTCACGTCGGTGGTTCGGAAGTAGAACTGGGGTCGGTAGTTTGTGAAGAATGGCGTGTGGCGTCCACCTTCGTCCTTGGTGAGTACGTAGACCTGTGCTTTGAAGTTGGTATGTGGTGTGATTGAACCAGGCTTGCAAATTACCTGGCCACGCTCCACTTGCTCTCGCTTGAGACCTCTGAGCAGCAAACCTACGTTATCGCCTGCTCGCCCTTCGTCGAGTAATTTGCGGAACATTTCAATCCCAGTAACTGTCGTCTTCTGAGTCTCACGAATTCCACAGATTTCAATCTCTTCACCGACCTTGACCAGACCACGCTCGATTCGACCAGTAGCCACTGTTCCACGTCCGGAGATTGAGAAGACATCCTCAACAGACATCAGGAATGGCTTGTCCAAGTCTCGCTCTGGGTTCGGAATGTAGTCGTCCACACTGGACATCAATTCTGCGATCGGCTTGTAGTCATCGTGGTTTGGGTCTTCTGAAGAACATTCCATTGCGCTCAACGCTGATCCCATGATCAGAGGAATGTCATCTCCTGGAAAATCGTAACTGCTGAGCAATTCACGAACTTCCATTTCAACCAATTCCAGTAACTCAGCATCGTCTACTTGATCTACCTTATTCATGAAGACAACGAGGTACGGGACGTTAACCTGACGTGCCAGCAGAATGTGCTCTCGTGTCTGAGGCATTGGGCCATCAGCTGCAGAGACAACTAGAATTGCCCCGTCCATCTGAGCCGCACCCGTGATCATATTTTTGACATAATCAGCATGGCCTGGGCAGTCCACGTGGGCGTAGTGGCGGTTTTCTGTTTCGTATTCGATGTGTGCTGTCGCAATCGTGATTCCACGTTCTCGTTCTTCTGGGGCTGCGTCGATTTCACCGTATTCACGCTTTTCAGCAAAGCCCTTCATGGCCAACACTTTGGTGATCGCCGCTGTCAATGTAGTCTTGCCATGATCCACGTGACCAATGGTCCCAATATTACAGTGGGGTTTGGTTCGTTCAAATTTCTCTCGCGCCATTGATGACTCCTTTGTTCGTTTGTGGATTGTCGTTTATACAAGCCCCATTATGCACTACCAAACGATAAAACCTGCTGAAGGGTCTCATTTGGTACTTCCTCATAGTGAGAAAACGTCATGGTGTACAAGGCACGCCCTTGCGTAGCAGAGCGCAGGTCAGTCGAATAACCGAACATCTTGGAGAGGAAAACTTCAGATTCGACAACCTTCATTTCGTTTTGATCCTCTACCGATTTGATACGTCCGCTGCGAGTGTTGAGATCCGCAATCACTTCTCCCAAAAAAGCCTCTGGCAGGATTGTCTCCACACTCATCATTGGCTCCAGCAGGGTTGGTCCAGCCTCTTTGACTAGTTCCCTCACCCCATTTCTAGCAGCAAGTTGGAATGCCAGCTCTGAACTCCCCTCTTCTCGCCATTCCGCTTCCAATATGGTGAATCGTAGATCCACCATTGGATAACCAAGCAACATTCCACTCTGCACCGCATCCCGAATGCCGATCTCAATTGCTGGCGCAAAGCCAGATGGGGTGCTCTTCGGTAATCTACTGAACACCTCAATCCCTTGGCCTGCCGGCAAACGCTCCAGTTGCAGTGTACAGGCAGCAAATTGTTCTTTGCCCGCCAAAGTCCCTTCAAACACTTGTCTCAACTGGGCTGCTGCTGCTGCACTTTCTCGGTAAGAAACCCTTGGTTTACCAGCGTTACAGCCAACCTTGAATTCTCTGGAAAGCCGGTCCAGCACAATCTCCAGATGCAACTCTCCCATTCCAGAGATGATGATCTGTCCTGTATCCGGGTCTATCTTCTTGTGGAAAGAAGGATCTTCACGCTCAATACTGGAAATTGCGTTTTCAAGCTTCGGCTGGTCTGCTTTCGTTTTCGGTTCGACCGCAATGTCGATCACTGGCTGCGGGAACTCTGTACCTTCCAGCAAGATCGGGTGACGCTTCTCGCAGATGGTGTCTCCGGTGACTCCCACAGACAGACCGATGACTGCGGCGATGTCCCCAGCCTCCAAACGATCAATCTCTGCTCGCTTGTTGGAATGAAGCTTGACCAGGGTGCCGATGCGCTCCGTTTTTCGAGTCCGAGGATTGAAGACAGTGTCTCCAGAAGCTAGAACGCCCGAATAGACTCTGACGAAGGTCATCTGACCAGCAAATGGGTCACTGGCGATTTTGAAGATTAGGCCACAGAAGGAGGAGTCGCTCGTGGTACGGGTTTCTTCTCGTTCGCTATCCGGTTGTTTCCCAACAATTGCCGGCACATCATCAGGGGAGGGAAGGTAGGCAGCTACGGCGTCCAGCAGGGGCTGCACCCCCTTGTTCTTAAATGAACTTCCACACAAGACAGGCAACAATCGACCTTCGATGGTTGCCTTTCGAATCACCTGACGCAGACGCTGAGTACTGATTTCCTGCTCTTCCAGGAAAGCTTCCAGCAACTCATCATCTAGTTCCGAAACTTTTTCGACCAATTCCTGTCGCTTTTGCTCAACGGCTTCTTCCAGTTCTTCTGGAATTTCTGCCACACCGATTTTTGCGCCGAGGCTCTCCTCATCAAAGTAGAGAACCTTCCGATCCAGCAGATCCACAACTCCACGGAACTGGTCTTCACTGCCAATGGGGTATTGTAAAGCTACCGAATTGGCCTTGAGCTTCTTGCGTATGTCCTCGACCACCCGAAAATAGTCTGAACCAATTCGGTCCAGTTTATTCACGAAGGCCAGCCGAGGAATTTTGTACTTGCTTGCTTGCCACCAGACTGTTTCAGACTGTGGCTGAACTCCAGCTACCCCGCAATAGAGAGCGATTGCTCCGTCAAGTACTCGCAGTGAGCGTTCAACTTCTACCGTAAAATCGACATGCCCTGGAGTATCAATAATATTGTAATCGTACTCCTCATCCTCATATTTCCAACCACAACTTGTCGCAGCAGAGGTGATTGTGATTCCTCTTTCCTGCTCCTGCTCCATCCAGTCCATCGTAGCAGAGCCATCGTTGACTTCGCCAATCTTGTGAATTCGACCGGTGTAGAAGAGGATTCGCTCTGTGGTGGTTGTCTTGCCCGCGTCAATGTGTGCGATGATGCCGATGTTTCGGCGAAACCGACGGGCTTTGGACATTTATAATGTTCACCAACGGTAGTGGGCGAAAGCCTTGTTGGCTTCAGCCATCTTGTGCGTATCTTCCTTCTTCTTGACGGAGGCTCCCCGATTGTTGAACGCGTCCAGCAATTCACCAGCAAGTTTCTCTTCCATGGACTTGCCACTTCGGGCAATCGCATAGCGAATCAGCCAGCGAATCGCCAAGGCTTGGCTGCGCTGAGAGCGGACTTCCACAGGAACTTGATAGGTGGAGCCACCGACACGTCGTGACTTTACTTCCAAATTGGGCTTCACGTTCTCAACAGCCTGATGGAAAACGTCAAGAGCCCCGGTTTCCTGCTCTCTGTTGGAGATCAAATCCAAGGCTTGATAGAGCACTTTCTCAGCAACGCTCTTTTTCCCATCGTGCATCAAGTTGTTGACAAACTTACTGACCAAGAAATCTTTGTACTTCGGATCGGGGAGAACAACGCGCTTTGTAGCAGATCTTCTTCTGGACATGTTGGACTACCCTTTCTTCGCGCCATACTTGGAACGCCCTTGCTTGCGATTCTTGACACCAACTGTATCAAGAGCACCTCGGACAACGTGATAGCGAACCCCTGGAAGATCTTTGACACGACCTCCCCGAATCAGCACCACAGAGTGTTCCTGCAGATTGTGACCAATCCCTGGAATGTAACTTGTCACCTCAATTCCGTTGGTGAGCCGAACACGAGCCACCTTGCGCAGAGCCGAATTTGGCTTCTTGGGTGTTGAGGTGTAGACCCGCACGCAGACTCCTCTTCGTTGAGGGCAGGCCTGCAGGGCTGGGACGTTGTTTTTCACGACCCGCTTCTTACGCCCCTTGCGGACAATTTGATTCAGGGTTGGCATGGCTTTGGCTAGGGTGTCGGGTTAGCTACTACGAGAGACTCGCCGAAAAAATGAAAACGGTAAAGCTATCATTTCATTTTTTTTAAGTCAATGCTTTTCGCTCGAAGTCCCGCATTTTTTCAACCAGACGTTCTACTGCGGCTAACGGTAGGGCATTGTAGAGGGAAGCACGCACACCTCCGACCTCACGATGTCCCTTGAGCGCCAGCAGTCCCACTTCCTCACATTCCTGAAGAAACTGCTGCAGCAATTCGGTAGTCGGCAGATTGAAGATGACGTTGACCAATGAGCGGTCCAGTGGGTTGACACTCGTCAGGAAGAAGTCGCTTTCATCAAGGTAGTCATAAAGTAATTTGGCCTTCTGCCGATTTTGCTGCTCCATGGCAGCCACACCCCCTTGCTCCTGGTACCACTCCAAGACATAGCGCATCACATAGACGGCAAACACATTGATCGTGTTGTTCAGTGAATTTTGCGAATCAATGGCTTGGTACTGTAGTAACTTTGGAGTCTGTGGCAAGTGGTGTCCCAGCAAATCGTCTCGGACTACCACCAGTGTCAGTCCAGCTGGCCCGAGGTTTTTCTGCAGACTCGCATAGACCACTCCAAACTGTGAGAAGTCCACCTCTCTGCTGAGGATGTCTGATGTTGCATCAATAACCAATGGGACTTCACCAGTCTGTGGAAAGTGATTCCATTGAGTACCATACAGAGTGTTGTTAGAAGTCAGGTGCAGATAAGCTGAACCCTTCAGCCGTTCCAGATCCTCAGCTTGGACGTTGGGAATTCGATTGTAGCGGTCTTCTCGTCCATGCACCCATTCTTCTGCGCTGCCGTAACGCTTGCCTTCCTCAAGAGCCAATTCTCCCCATTTTCCGGTTACGGCATAACTTGCTCGATTGCTGGCAGAGCGACTGAGGAGGTTGAGTGGTACCGCTGAAAACTGCATCTGGGCACCACCAGAGAAAAACAGGAGACGGTAGTTGTCTGGCAGTTGCGTCAGTTGGCGGAAGAGTTGCTGTGTTTCATCCAGGATCGGTAGGAAATCTTTGGAGCGATGGCTGATCTCCAGAATGGAGGCCCCGCATTCCCGATAGTTGAGGAGTTCTTTCTGAACTTTCTCCAGCACCGGTAGCGGGAGAACCGCTGGTCCTGGACTAAAATTGTAGGCGCGTTCGGCAAAGCGAGGCATGGAGGAGGCTTTCAATCTCGCGGCAAGAGGGCGGTGACAAAGAGATCTCGGAACAAAGGTTCTCTTCTTTCTAAGTACGTTTTGAGACGCAAAGCTTCCTTCTCTTCACGGTATCCCCCTGCGTAAACCCGCATGTGTTCAAAATCCAGGCGTACCTCGACATGCTCGAAGGTGATTCTCCTGGCATACTTAGCATTCAGCGCCTTTGTCAAGCGATCTGCCTGATCGACTTCTGGAAAGACTCCCAGGGAAATGCGATACCAGTCATTCGGCTTGAGCACCTGAGCATATCCGTTCAAGCCAGGATCTTGATTGATCTCTTCCGCTACAGCAGCTGATCGTTCGGAGGAATATAGTGGTTGGGAACGCACTTCTCGGAAAGGCATGCTTTCGACAGCGTTCTCGATTCGTGTCCGATAGCCTTGACGGGACAACAATCGACGATGTTCCCCGACACATTCCCTGTCGAGACAATTCGCAACCTGCACATAATATTTAATAGGGAGTGGAGGAACCTGGTTGGCATCCACCAACATCACTTCCTCTACCTCTAGCACTTCCTCCACTTCAACGTCAGGAGTATCCTTTTCACTCGGACTGAGCACCTCAAGAAGGCTGGTTGACTCCGAGGGGGCAGG
This sequence comes from Deltaproteobacteria bacterium, assembly GCA_011522845.1. GTDB lineage: Bacteria > SAR324 > SAR324 > SAR324 > NAC60-12 > JCVI-SCAAA005. Next base: position 1,892 of record WTIF01000294.1, on the reverse strand, counting down.
CTCTTCTTCCATCAAGCTAATCGTTTCAACTGGCGGCGGCGGCGGCGGCGGCATCAACCACCCGACCACACCTCCAGCAATCACAACGAGCAGACCGAGAATCAAAGCAATGTTGCCCAATAATGATAATTTGCTCGAACCCTTGGTTTTTCCACTTTCTGAATCGGCTGACATTCTACCCCGCTGGTTTGCTAATCTGATCGCAAATTCAAACTGATTCTCTATGCACTGTCTGCGCCTTGTTTTCCTGCAGTAGCCTTGTCTGTCGCTGGATCTGACTCAAGTAAATCACCACGGCAATCCAGATCAGTCCAAAAGAGATCGCCTGGATCTGACTGAAGGGTTCTTCATACAAAAAAATCCCCAGGATAAAAAAGCAGGTAGGTGCAATGAATTGTAGCAGGCCCAGGGTCGCTAACGGCAGTCTTCGGGCTCCAGCTGCAAACAGTAATAGTGGCAGAGAAGTAATCACCCCAGTGGTTGCCAGCAGTAGACTCAGATCCCAGCTGCTCCCGAAATACAGTCCGTCTGACTGTGCCATATACCATAATAAAATGAAGGATAGTGGCATCAGGATCACCATCTCCATCCAAAGACCCAGCATTCCCTGCACCTGAATCACTTTGCGCATAAAGCCGTAGCCTGCAAAGGTCAACGCAATGATCAGTCCCAGCCAAGGGAATTGCTCTGCTTGCCGCATCAGGTTGATCAGGGCCAAGGCTGTAAGCCCGATCGCCAGCCATTGCCAGGAACTGAAGCGCTCACGCAGAAACAGGAAACCAAAGAGGATGTTTAGCAATGGAACAATGAAGTAGCCTAGGCTGACTTCCAACACTCGATCCTGCTGGACTGCCACCACATAGCTAAGCCAGTTACCGACAAGCAACAGAGCACTGAACAGCAAACCAATCAAACGCTGACGTTGCTGTAAAATCGATCTCCAGCCTTCTGCTGGAGGCTGCCAGAGTAAAATTACCCATGTAAACACGAAGGACCAAACAATGCGGTGAGCAATCACTTCGAGTGCAGTGGTGGGGGCCAGGGTTTTCCAATAAATCGGTAAGAAACCCCAGAGAAGGAAGGCAGAAACAGCACAGATCATCCCACGATCCTGCTCATTCTCTAACAAGTGATTGATCTCATACTATTTTCTATACTTACAGAACTTGCACAGTGAGCATTTGAAATTGAAATCATATCGCTGCCTCGCTAATCAACACAATCTGAAAGAACTCTCCTCGAGATCTCTCCTAGCAGAATCCAAACTTGTCTATCTTTCTGCACTAATTCTTTCTCTCAGATTCCTCACTAAGAACTCAAAGAAAGTACAGCAAGTATTCAGATGGAGGCTACTGACGTCTACCGCACAACCTGAGGCAGGCGGATCGGCGTTGGAGCTTAAGGGTTGGGTAATTTATGGATGAGCAGTTTCAAAGACACTTCCAACATGCTTTTTGGTTTGCTGTAGCCAAACGTTTTGGGCTGAAGCCTGGCAAGAAAAAGCCTGAGTAGGCAGTTCAGTGATTGGATTTGTGTGGTGAAGGTCTTTCCTGCGTAATGCTCGGCGTGTGGAATGAAATTCTCGTAGGACTTCAGCGTGTTCGTGCCATAGCCCATGTTTAGCAGGTTCTTGATCTGCTGCCAAAGGAGCTGACCGGTTTTGATCGTCCTTCTTCCTCAGACCAAGCCGAGTATCTTGCCAAAGAGGGAGTCCACCGCCAGCCAGCGCCAACATTAAATTTTTTTTGCGATGAAAGTGCAGAATTCCTTGATTTCGGGGAAGGAACCGTCTTCAGTCTGTGTTGGGCTTACTGGGAGTGCTGGGCAGCTTGTACCAACCAGCGAGAGACCGTCTTGTGATGGATCCCGAGAACTCGGCCGATCGCTCGCAT
>WTIF01000179.1:5149-12993 GCA_011522845.1 Deltaproteobacteria bacterium | reverse complement strand
GAATTAGAAGTAACTGATTCACTGCATGAAGAGCTTACCCGGGCGCACGCTGCCATAAAATCAGCAAACCGATTAGCAACAATTGGTGAAGCTAGTGCATCCCTGGCGCACGAACTTAAGACACCTCTGAGTGTCCTTATGACACAACTACAGAATCTTAAGATCCTGCATCAGCTAAACAGACTGGGAGAAAAAGAAATCGATGAACATATTTCATCAATGACAACTGTCACTGAAGGATTACTCAATAGGCTGAACTTGATGCAGGAAATCACTCATGGTGGAAAACCAGGATTGGGGCCCTGCGACGTGGGGGAAGTTTTGAAGGGTGTTAAATCTTTGATTGGGCCTACCCTGCAAGAGCGGGGAATTAAAATACTAGTCGATTTGCCGAAGCACTTGCCTTTGATCAGAACTAACAGAAGCCAACTTGAACAAGTCCTCCTGATTCTCTGCAACAATGCGGTTGATGCCCTGAAGCATTCACCCAAACCGTCTCTGGTTTTGAATTTCTACACTGAGGATCAATTTTCAAAAATTGAAGTCATCGATAATGGCCTTGGCATGAATGAAACCACTCTATCCAGTATTTTCAGCCCCTTCTTTACAACAAAAAAACGAGGTCAAGGAACAGGGCTTGGCCTTTCAATCGCAAAAAAAATCATAGAAGAACAGAACGGTCAAATATCTGTCAAAAGTTCGCTTGGGTTGGGAACCACCTTCACGATCAGATTACGCTTAGCAGAAAAAATATCTAGTAAAGTGGCCTGTTAGCCAAATCGCCCTTCTATATCATCCTTTCTTTCACAAAATCTTACACACCTAGTTCCTCAGAACCATCGAAACATACCAATTATTCCAGCTGAAGCGTAGAATAATTGAAGAATTAAAATTCCCCGATGGCCTCCCCAATAGGCCCAGATGCCGATCAAGAATGAAGAAATCAGCAACAAGGAAAACCCAACAAATTCGGCACCAATGTTCAAAGCCACCAAAAGCGAATACAATATGGCAGTAATCACACCTAACCATTCGAAGAGTTTTGATCGATCCATGTCATTAACCCTTAAATTTCCGTGTTGACCTCAAGCGAACTTCCAGTGGACTGACTCATTTGGATAGCCCCCCACCGCCTAGGATTTCTCTTTAGTAATCCTTTTTCCTACCAAAGCACTTGCCCCAATACAACCGATCTGGCAACGTGATCTTATTGATTTTAAAAAGAACAACTTTCAAAATTACAATTCAAAGCTAGGAAAAAATGGGCCTTCTGATCAAAGGACAATGGCATGACCAATGGTACGAAACCAAATCCAACAAAGGTCACTTCATTCGGGAGGATGCTCAATTCCGAAACTGGATTACCAAGGATGGAAGACCGGGGCCCAACAAAAGAAAAGGTTTTCCAGCGCAGGCAGGAAGGTATCATCTGTACGTTTCAGGCGCATGCCCTTGGGCACATCGAACCCTAATTTTTCGCCAATTAAAAGGCCTGGAGGAACTGATTGGAGTTTCAGTCGTTCACCCCCATATGCTTCAAAGTGGTTGGGAATTTCGGAAAGCAACTGAAGACTCACGGTTCATTGATCATTTGTATGAATTGCCGTGTATGCATGATCTCTACACGAAATGTGATCCTCAATATACCGGGCGAGTCACCGTCCCAGTTTTATGGGATAAAGAAACCGAACAGATTGTCAGCAACGAATCTTCTGAAATCATTCGAATGTTCAACTCTTCGTTCAATGAGTTGACTGGCAATCATGAGGACTACTACCCGATTGAGCATCAACAAGAAATCGATGAGTGGAATGATTTAATTTATCGAACTTTCAATAACGGTGTCTACAGGTGTGGATTTGCCACTACCCAAACTGCTTACGCCGAGTCCTTCGTTGAGCTTTTTGAGACACTCGACCGCATTGAAGAGCACTTGGCGGACAATACTTACCTGTGTGGAAGCAAACTCACTGAAGCGGACTGGCGATTATTCCCAACACTCATCAGATTCGATCCCGTCTATCATGGCCACTTCAAATGCAACCAACGAAGGATAAAAGACTATCCTCAATTGTTTGGTTACACTCGAAGATTATTGCATTACCCAGGAATTCTGAAGACTGTAGACCTCTGGCAAATCCAACAACACTACTACTTCAGTCATGAAACAATAAATCCCAGTCGAGTAGTACCCCTTGGTCCAGATATGCAAGCCTATGCTGAGCCCCCGGTAGACGAATCTGCGGCTTTACCAGAAAACCTTAACCACTGAACTTTCCGGATGACGAATCAAACTAATTCATTCAAAAAAACCTTACACTCCTTGATCCCATCGATCACGATTGCTTTTGCCATTACCCTCAACTTTGCTCAAGAAATAGTATTTGCTCAGTCAGCAGACTGTGACTTCAGACAATCGCAATTGCAGCAATCAATGCCTCCACGGGGAGAACGTTTGGTGCTAACAGCCTTGGAAGAGTGGCCGCAGGAAATTGCCGGAAGGGCTGCCGATACGGAGGGGGCAATTCGAAGGGCACAGGAACGGATTGCCGAAGCTATTTTCCTCAGAGTTGAGTCGATCACTAGCAATCGAATGGAACTAAAAGTCAACAATGATGATGAGAATTTCATTGAAGAATCGACTCAACGAATCCGGACCTCTAGTAGAATCGACATACCTCTCCCACCACCTGAGATCTTGAGCTGCAGTGATGAAACAACTCTAGTGATTTACCCTCTGACAATTGGCCAGTTGGCTGCGCCTTCGGTTCAATACGCAAAGGATGTAGCAGCCTTAATGGAAGAGGCTTCCAAAGCATCATCCGGTCAAACCCTACTTGAACGATTATTTGGCCAATCTGGGCCGGAGGCAGTTGATTTTAGCCGACTCCTCAGGGCATATCGGAGTGCATTGCTGGTAGAGCAGCGATCCCGATATCGTGATGCAGCACTACAACTCGCGCAATTAGAAAGTATCCCTGCTAGTAGTGAAATTCGCAGTGAATTGGATCCGCTACTTTCAAAATTGAAGCTAACCCACAGTCCAGATCAGGTTCGCTTAGTTCCAGCATCCAACAATGGAAGTTATCGCTTTCAAAGCCCTCTGCAATTAGATTTGACCTTTAAAGAGGAACCTCTTCCCGATGTTCCCTTGAGACTCAACTTCTCCTCGAGAAAAAGAGAATTTGAACAACTGAACACTATTTCGACAAGTGGTAATCTTCGCTTGAGTGATCTTCCCATACAGGTAACTCAAGGAGGAAAAAGACTTAAGCAACAATCTCAATTGGATGAAACCTGTCCATCTACGTTAAATGTCCAATTGGATTTGGGCCCCGAGGCCCAAACACCTCTTGAACTAGGAAACATTGAACTAGATTGCGTTCCATTGTCTGAACTGGAATTTAATAAAACAGCTCGGATCAATACTATGGATGCATGGAAGGGCTATCTAAAACGTTTTCCGGATTCTCCTCAACAGATTGAAGCAGTTCAAGCCTTGGCGAGAATCCAGCTAAACTTAGTGGAAGATCAATTAGCTGAGAAGGAGTTTAAGAAAAGAGAATTGATGGCACTTCGTGAGTACCAGATGGGGGCAACCCTGATGGAGCAAGTTGAAGACACAATCAACCGTTTAAGTGCAGAAATTGAAGAATTAACAGCAATTCTATTGGATGACCCTTTGGCTGAGGATGTTTTTGTATTGGAGATGAGAAGCGTGGCTAATCCGAGATTTTACGTTCATCCTGAACTCAGAATCGCAACAGATGAAGGTCGTGAAGAGCGCTTTAGCCTAAGGCGTCTGGTTCTGGGAATGGGCCAGGAAGAAGGAGCCTTTGGTGGTCTCATTGACCTTCGTTATGACCCTTCTTGGAAGCAGCCAGTCAGAGAGCTTCAATTCAGTGGTCAATTTAGGGCATGGGGAAACCGAAGTACTCCATTAGGCTTAGCCCTCGGAGGAACTTACCTGAGCTATACTGAAGACTATGAACTACTGAGCGAAGGTTCCTACACAGGTGTTGAAAAAGATGGTGAAAGTAAATTTTCACCAACCGTTGATGAGTGGGAGATCTATGCAGCGGGAATCGCAAAATTTCCTAGTAGAAACAGTTTTGTCCATGTTTTTCTGGGTTCAACACAAATTCAGGGGGCATTTCAGTATTTCCTGAAAGCCCCAAGCTTTGCGTTAATCTCAGAAGCTAAGTGGCGATACAAGGATTACAAGATTGATCCCCGGCCTGGTGACTCAACAGGAAACAACGATTTCAGGGAACGAGAAGAACAGGCCGAGCTCCAACAACGTGATTTTCGCTTTGGCCTCAAGTTTGGTAATACCATCGCCAACCGAGTCAATGTACAAACTCGTCTCTGGTACAGCACTCAAGAAGAGAAGCTTTTGCTTGGCATTGGATCAAGTTTTTAAAATCAGAAAAACTGACGGTCAACGGAAGCAAAAACATTCAATTTTACGAAACCGAGGATCAACACTCTGATCAACTCTACAAATGGTCCCAAGCTTTAAATTCCGGCTTTCATCAAAATCGTATACAGAATCTCTATGCCCCGTTTTAATGCTAACTTGTCAATGATGTTCCATGAACACGATTTTCTTGATCGTTTTGAAGCTGCAGCAGACGCAGGATTTAAGGGGGTTGAGTTCCTATTCCCCTACGCATACTCACTGTCTGATCTAAAAGAAGCTCTTGATGGCAATCAATTAACTCAAGTGCTCTTTAATCTTCCCCCCGGTGATTGGGAGAAAGGGGAAAGAGGAATGAGTTGTCTACCAGGTCGCCAAAACGAATTTCGTGAAAGTGTTGAACTCGCTTTGGAGTACGCCAATGGTCTTGGATGCAAGCAAATTCATGCTATGGCTGGAATCAAGCCAGAGGGGATTGCTCAGGAAGTGCTCTTGGAAACGTATATAGAGAATCTTCACTACGCTACTCAGCTTTGTGAGCAGCATGATATCAGACTTCTCATTGAAGCAATCAATTCTCGAGACATGCCTGGATATTTCTTGAACAAATCAGCTCAAGCGATCTCAGTGATTGAGAAAGTAAGCTCTTCAAACCTTTGGTTTCAGTATGATATTTACCACATGCAAATCATGGAAGGAGATTTGTCACCAACAATCACTGAACTCCTTCCCAGGATCGCTCACTTTCAAATAGCTGATACTCCAGGGCGTCATGAACCAGGAACAGGTGAGATCAACTATCCGTATCTCTTTTCAAGACTTGATGAACTTGGATATGAAGGTTGGGTTGGTTGCGAATACAGGCCGATCACAGGCACTCTTGAAGGACTGAGTTGGGCTTCGGGTTGGTTGGGCAGATGAATAATTTCAAAGCTCTCGCTGATTCCTTGATATTTGACGAGATAAAATGAATTCACTTCCTGAGATTCTTGATCAAACATTAAAAGCCGCCCTTCAACGCTCTCAGCCCCAAATTTGTCTGCCTAGGTACTTGAAAGAAATTCAAGAGACAGAAAAATTGCCAGAGCGGATCATAGTTTTAGGAGCTGGAAAGGCATCAGCCGAGATGGCCAATGCCTTGGAGTGTCATTGGCAGGGAACCGATTGGGGAGCAAAGTTGAGTGGTCTGGTTCTGACACGCTATGGCTATGGCGTACCTTGTACATCAATTGAAATTGTCGAGGCAGCCCATCCAGTACCTGATGAAATTGGCCAAATCACAGCTCAAAGAATTCTGAATCTAGCCAGATCTGCTACGGAACAAGATCTGGTAATCTGCCTGATTTCTGGAGGTGGATCTGCTTTGTTGGCCTTACCAGGTAAGGGTCTTACCCTTCAAGACAAACAAGCGCTGAACAGATCCCTCCTCCATTCCGGAGCTACGATTGGAGAAATGAATTGCGTGCGTAAACATCTATCTGCAATCAAAGGTGGACGGCTTGCGCAAGCAGTTCAGCCAGCACGACTATGGACCCTCGCAATCTCAGATGTTCCCGGGGACGATCTCTCTGTGATTGCTTCTGGCCCAACTGTTCCAGACCCCACGACTTTTGGAGATGCTCTAGAGATTTTGAGAAGGTATCAAATACAACCAACTCCAGCGATTCAATCAATTTTAGAAGCAGCTGAGGAAGAAACGCCCAAACCTGGAGACGAGATTTTTTCAAGGAATCAAGTACGGTTGGTAGCTACCCCGCAATTGATGCTCGAAGCCGCCGGAAAAGAAGCTGAGAAGTTGGGGATTACTCCCATCATCCTAAGTGATCGTATTGAGGGGGAGGCTCGGGAGGTAGCCAAGGTTCATGCAGCGATTGCGAAGCAGATCAAGCATCGAGATCAACCAACCAACGCCCCAGCACTGATCTTGTCTGGGGGAGAAACCACCGTCACGGTTCGCGGTAATGGTAAGGGAGGTAGGAATACCGAGTTCATTTTGTCCTTGCTTGAAGCCTTGCAGGGAGAAGATGGAATTGCAGCAATTGCTGTCGACACGGATGGTATTGACGGCACAGAGGACAATGCTGGTGCTTGGATAGATCAAAACAGCTTTCTCAAAGCAAGACAGTTGAAACTCAAAGCCAATGATTTTCTGGATAATAATGATGCCTACAGTTTCTTTAAGCAATTGGAACAGCTTGTATTGACTGGCCCCACGATGACGAATGTGAATGACTTTCGGGCTATCTTCATTGATCAGCCGTAAGTCCAGATTTCCATGATGGTTGCTTCATAGGAATCACAAGATTTTTTGACGAACTAGTTTTGGAACGTTTCCCTTCAAAAATCTGGTTACTTAGAACAGGCCAAAGCGCTCTTCCGGTATGACTGGCTTCACAAGCCATGACTTGCTCGGGCGTTCCAGTTACAACCACCTCTCCTCCGTGAATTCCTCCTTCGGGTCCAAGATCAATAATCCAATCAGCTGATTTGATGACTTCCAAGTTGTGCTCAATGATCACCATTGTTCCACCATCATCCACAATTCTATGGAGCACCTCTAGTAGACGCCTCACATCATCGATATGAAGTCCCGTGGTTGGTTCATCAAGAATGTAAAGTGTTTCTCCTTTTGATCTGCGAGAGAGTTCAGCAGAAAGCTTCAGCCGCTGTGCTTCTCCTCCTGACAAAGTATTCCCAGCCTGACCCAACTTCATATATCCAAGACCCACATCTCTCAGGGTTTGTAGAATTCTCAAGATCTTGTGCTGAGCTGCAAACAGTTGACAAGCTTGTTCAATTTCAAGGTTGAGTACATCAGCGATTGTGTGTCCTTTGTACTCTACGCTCAAAGTTTCGCGATTGTAGCGCTTGCCCTGACATTGATCACAAGTCACCCAAACATCGGAGAGAAAGTGCATTTCAATCAGATGATATCCCTGACCATCGCAGGCCCCACATCTACCCTCAACTGAATTAAAAGAAAATCGCCTTGGAGCAAATCCTCTTTGCTTTGCTGTAGGAAGTTGTGAAAAAAGGTCCCGGATTGGAGACAGTGCGCCCGTGTATGTTGAGGGATTACTTCTGGGTGTACGCCCAATCGGCTCCTGATCAATGATTCTCAAATACTTTAATTGTTCCAGTCCCTTGATCGTCTTGTGTTCTCCAATTTCACCAACATACCCAGAAAGCTTCTTTGCGACCGCTTTCTGCAAGACATCAATGATCAAAGAAGATTTACCAGAACCGCTCACTCCGGTCACAACAGTCAGGCATCCCTTTGGGATGTCAACGGAAATGTCCTTGAGATTATTTGCCTTGGCGTTTGAAATCGTGATCTGTCTTGCTGGGTTGGGCAGTCTCCTATGTGGAATCGGAATCCTTTGTTCATGACTCAAGTATTGCCCAGTGAGAGATTCTGAATCCA
>WTIF01000179.1:0-5049 GCA_011522845.1 Deltaproteobacteria bacterium | reverse complement strand
GTGTTGGATCTCTGGTCCAAAGTCAGGTATCCAAGACCTACATTTCGCAGGAATTTCAAACGACTGAGGATTTCCTGAAGCGCCTGTTCAGCGATTGCCTGTTCGGTTGCGCTGAGTTCCCAAGTACTCACTTCGCGCAGAGCTTCATCTACCCGCAATTTGCACAGTTGGAGGATATTCCTCTGTCGAATCAGAACAGATCGATATTCAGGCTTTAGCCTTTCCCCATCGCATGTCTTACAAGTCCGAAAAACCAGAGAATCCAAATCTGCGTCTTCATCAAAATCCAAATTTCCAGTCAGTTCAATTTCACCGAGCCCATCACAATCTGGACATGCCCCAACGTGAGAATTGAAGGAGAACATTCTTGGGTTGAGATCGTGAGTCAAGTAGTAGTCGCTTTGAACATTGCCCGGGACTTCAGAGAACCAGATCATTTTTTGGTCGTCCGGACGACGAGCGCAGAAAAGGCCAATTCCCTGCTCGTAAGCGATGCTAGCGCTCTCTGCTAATCTTTGTTGTTCGTCGACACTCACTCTGACCCTATCCACGACCAACCAAACCATCACGGACTTGGTAAGTTTAAGTTTTTTTGATTCTTGCTCCCAATCGTCAAATAAAATTAATTTATCCCCAACATAAACCCTGAGGAATCCAGATTGTTGAAGGGCTGACAGATGGTCTGGAAGTTCCTTGGGGTGTTTTAATAAAGTGGGGTGCTTGGAATTAGGCCTGAATAATGGCGCCAGAATTTCGAGCCGATCTGCTTCATGGTGATCTACAAGGAATTGGGCAGCCCGAGTTGCCGTAAAGCTTTCCAGGGGTGCCCCGGTTTTTGGACAATGAGCTACACCAATTCTTGCGTACAAAAGACGCAGATAGTCAAAAATCTCTGTGGTGGTTGCCACAATTGACCTCGGATTGCGACTCGATGCTTTCTGATTGATCGCAATTGCTGGTGCCAGTCCATCAATGCTATCCACAGGGGCCTTATCCATTCTGCCAAGAAATCTTCTGGCATAGGTGGAGAGGGATTCAACATATCGAGCTTGTCCCTCTGCAAAGATGGTATCAAAGGCGAGGGAAGTTTTTCCCGATCCGCTGACCCCTGTAATGACGGTAAACTTATGCTTGGGGATTTCAACATCCACATGGCGCAGGTTGTTTTTACTTGCCCCTCGAACAACTAGATCTCGCTCTCCTCTTTCGCTTTGAAATCCATTTATTGCAGAGGGTTCGTTTACTTCTCCAAAACTAGAGCAGTCATCATTTGAATACTCGTCCAATAATGGTTTTAAGAATCCACCTGTTAAGGTATTCCTTTCGGCTAATTCCTCTGGGGTACCTTGACCCACCAATTTACCTCCAAATTTTCCTCCCCCAGGCCCCAATTCAATGACTTGATCGGCAAAGCGCAGAACATCAAGGTTGTGTTCAATGACCAATACGCTATTCCCCTGTTCCACCAGTCGATCCAGGGTCTGTAGCAGAGTGCGAATGTCCTGAAAATGAAGTCCTGTCGTAGGTTCATCCAAGAGATAGAGTGTACGACCTGTGGATTTTTTTCGTAATTCTGAAGCCAACTTCACACGTTGAGCCTCACCCCCACTAAGGGTTGTTGATGGCTGTCCAAGCTTGACATACCCCAAGCCAACATCCAGCAATGTCTGGAGGATGTAAAGGATTTTTGGCTGGTTCTCAAAAAGTTCAGCAGCTTCTGTAATTGTCAGTTCAAGAATTTCATAAATCGTTTTGTGCTTGTAACGAATTTGCAGAGTTTCAGCATTGAATCGTTTGCCATCGCAAGTTTCACAAGGAATTTGAACATCACTCAGAAACTGCATTTCAATGGTCTTTAGCCCAGCTCCCTTGCAGTCTTCGCATCGTCCTCCCTTGACGTTGAAGGAAAATCGCCCCTTGTTGTATCCACGAATCCTTGACTCCGGAAGCATGGTGAAGAGATCACGAATCAGGTCAAAGACTTTCGTGTAGGTAGCGGGATTACTTCTTGGAGTCCGACCGATGGGGGATTGATTGATTTCAATCAAGCGATCCAGATGCTCCAAACCTGCAACTTGATCCCACCTGCCTTTGATTTCTTTTGATGATTCCTCCTCGGTCGATTCATCAGAGTCATCTTTTCTGTTGCCTTGCAAATGATGCAATAAGGCAGGACGCAGAATTCCATGGACTAGGCTGGATTTTCCAGAGCCACTGACTCCAGCCAAAACCACAAATAGTCCCAGGGGTATTTCTACATCCAAGCCCAAAAGATTATGCAAACGGGCATTTCGGATGGATAAGCATCTACCATCAGGAGTTCTACGTTCAGTAGGAACTGGCATCTTTTCTTGACCAACCAAGAACCGAGCAGTAACCGATTCACCAGATTGCAGAATCTCTTGATAACCACCTTGCGCAGTAATGTTTCCGCCATCTCGCCCCGCTGTTGGTCCAATATCAATGATATGATCAGCAGCGCGGATGGTTTCTTCATCATGTTCCACCACAAAAACCGTGTTTCCACGGTCTCGTAGCATTTCCAGGGTTTTGATCAGTCTCTGATTATCACTTTGATGCAGGCCAATGCTTGGTTCATCAAGGACATAGAGCACTCCCTGAAGACCTGAACCAAGTTGACTTGCCAAGCGAATACGTTGACCTTCCCCTCCAGAAAGGGTAGCGGCTGAACGTTGCAGGCTGAGGTACCCCAGTCCAACCTCATTTAGGAAAGAGAGGCGGGCACGAATTTCTCGAAAAAGGTCTCGACCAATCAATTCCTCTCTCTCTGTTAGTTCCAAACTTTCAAAAAAAGTAAGCGCCTCGGTGACGGAGCAATCACCCAGGTCTACGATGTTTTGATCTCGGAAAGTTACAGCCCTGGCCATCGCATTGAGTCGGCTTCCACCACAGTCCGGACAAACAGCCCTCATTTGGAAGCGCTCCAAAGGCCCTTTAGCAAACCTGTAAACAAACTCCAGAATCGGAATCACACCAGCCCACCTACCCGCTTTGATTTGTTTTTTTAAATGAGAGGGAAATCGAAATACATTGCCCACATAAAGAGGAACCTGGGCATTTCCCTTTAGAAACTGCTCTCTCTGCCCCTCCGATAATTGACCCCAAGGCAAATTCAGATTAAGACCCAGCATCTTGGCAGCTGCATGAAGGTGGGACTTGTCTATTTTTGTGAAATGAATGTTCCCGTTGGCAGTCACACATTGGACAGCAGCATCTTTCAGAGATTTTTCTGAATCACAGAGTCTTTCTTCTACAAACTGACGAGTCTCGCCTAATCCATTGCAAGTGGGACATGCGCCTTGGGGAGCATTGAAGGAGAAAAGACGAGGTTCCTGTTCGGGAAGTGAAATCTGGCAGGTTGGACAAGCACTCAATTGGCTGAAGAGATGATCTTCTCCCTGGAAGTTCAGAATGACTAACCCTTCGCTCATTTTCAGGGCTTTTTCAACACCTTCAGTTAGGCGACTTTTTTCGTCCGAGCTTAAAATAAGTCGGTCCAGAACCAGTTCAATACTGTGTTTTTCATATCGTTTAAGCTCAATTTCTTCGTCAAGCCTTCGAATCTCTCCATCAATTCGGGCCCGGACAAATCCATCTTGTGCCCATTGTTGAAGCTCCTTTCGATACTCTCCCTTTCTCTCTCTCACCATGGGAGCTAAGATCAAGCAGGTCTCATCCAGCGCTACTGCGTAAGTATGATCCGTAATTTGTTCTGGAGTTTGGCTGGAAATGGGCGTTTTACATTCAGGGCAATGTGGCTGCCCCAAGCGTGCGAACAGTAATCGAAGGTGATCATAGATCTCCGTTACCGTCCCGACTGTCGAGCGTGGGTTTCGGTTCACAGTTTTCTGATCAACTGAGATGGTTGGACTAAGGCCCTCAATATGTTCCACCTTGGGTTTTTCCAACTGCCCAAGAAATTGTCGTGCATAGGCTGAAAGCGATTCAACAAATCGTCTTTGTCCCTCTTGAAAAATTGTGTCAAACGCAAGAGACGATTTACCGGAGCCGCTTACCCCCGTAAACACGGTTAAAGTGCCTTTTGGGATATCCAGACTCAGATTCTTCAGATTGTGTTCACAAGCACCGGTCACCCGAATCATGTCATTTAATATTTTACTGTGATCAGTATCTAATTGGCTGTTGGGCTTTTCAGGCATCAGGTGCTTTTTGGTGGGTATGGAATGGAAAACAAGATTTCATTCCCAACAGTTTCAAATCTTTAGCTTACCTCTGCAAGCATTTCCTTTAATTGAGGATTGAAACAGTCTCATACAGGTGGAAAGTACTGAATTGTTAGAGTTTTGTTAGGTAGTTGAAATATGATCTTGGCTACTGTAACTCATGACTGTCAACTTTTTTGAAAAAAGTTGATGTAACTCATAACCATTTTGGAGCACCACAATGATGAAACAACTTCTCTACAGCAGTGCTGTAGTCAGCATAGTAATGTCCTCAGTAGGTTGTACACAACAAGCTGCTGACCCGAGGCAGGCGTCATTAGATGAATTTTGCAAACAGTTTCCACTGTCCGCTAGTTGTCCAGAGGGGAAAAATGTAATCGCAAAGCAGAATGCCTTCTGCGCAGAATTTCCGCTATCCGTGACCTGTCCAGATGGCAGAGCAGCCATTCAGAAACAAAACGCCTTTTGCTCCCAGTTTCCGATGTCCGCCAGTTGCCCCGAGGGAAAAGCAGCGATGGAGAAAAAGACCAAGTGGTGCACAGATTTCCCAAATTCCGCCGTTTGCAGTTGAGCAGCAACCCGCCCTATCATCTTTTGCCTAATTCAATCCCGTTGACTTAGGCAAACTTCTCCTAAATCAATTCTTCCGATTTTAGTTTTCTTGATATCAATTCGCCTAAGTAATCAAATCCTCCAGCCCTTCCTCGATTTCAAATAAAATTTCAAAAACCAAATTCCATTCTCCTTGAATCTTTGAGAAATTACTTTAAAAATTTCGAGTTAAATTAAGCTTTTTTCTATTCTCTTCAAGGACTTGTAAAAGTGGGATCAATCAAATCCAAAG
>WTIF01000030.1 GCA_011522845.1 Deltaproteobacteria bacterium | reverse complement strand
ACTTCTACCAACAAATCTGAAACCCCGTTAGCCACCTGAGGTTGCTGCATAAAATCAGCTCCACATCGTACGAATGCGACTAGCTTGACGATTCGCTCAACCCGATCCAGCGATCCGAGCTGGTGCTTGGCGACAGAGAGCAAAAAAAGCCCAGTCTGCCGAGCGAGTTGGTAGGCCTCTTCTACCGTGAGAGTCTGTCCCACGATTCCCTGAATAAACTGTCCGTCTGAATTCCGTGGTCCTTGACCCGAAATATACAGGAATCCCTGGGCTTCCAATCCAGGAACATAGTTCGCTACTGGTTGTGGTAGGTCAGGTAGCTCCAAACCCAATTCCTGAAGGCGTTTTTCAAAGCTCATAGAATCCTCAATAGATACATTTTAAATGAAATAATTTAATCAAAATTACTTAAATTGAATAACAAAATCAATAACTTAACATTGAGTCAATAAACTGTAGTAAGACTTCCTTATTTACATCAATAAAGAATCAAAAACAGGGTCGAACAATTATTTTTCCAAATGTGTATATATGCTCAAATATGTCAAGCCTGCTTGATATTGTCAGTCAAAAAAATCTTGCCTCTTCAAACTAAAAAACATTACTGTCCCCAAACTATCCAGCATTCCTGTTGGAATAGTTTTTCTTCCCCTTATTCAAAGGAGCGCTATGAAGCTATTCAAATCGCTGGGTCTCTTTGTTTCCGCATGCTTGACGTGTGGAATTGCGACCGCAGCAGATCATCACGTGAAGTGGCATGACGATGGTAAGGTTGATCTGGTCATGGAGGATGGGACAACTATTTCAACAACACGAGAAGAGCTGGGATCCTTGTTTGGCCCAGATCAGAAGCCATTTGACGGAGTAAGCATTTCAGTGACCGTCAACTCTGGTGGTCCAAAGGGTGGAATTTCAGGACCGCTGTACAGTTTCCGTCCAATTTGGGAGGAGCTGACCGGTGGTAAGTTAGAAATCGTAGAGCTTCCATTCGGAGAGCACTACACCAAGATGATGTTGGATCTCCGCAACGGTACCGGCCAGTACGATGCTTTTATGGTAGGAGCCTTCTGGTATGGGGACATCGTTCCCAACGGCTACGCATTTCCCATTGATGACTTCATGACCACTGGAGAGTATCCGCAGTGGACCTATGATTCAATGCCTCAGTCATTGAAAACACTGCACACCTGGGAAGGCGTGGGTTACGGAGTACTCAACGACGGGGACGGACAGGTTCTGTACTACCGTAGAGATGCGCTGGCTAATCCAGAGTGGAGGGCTCAGTTCAAGAAAGAATACGGCTACAGCATGCCTGTTCCGCCAAAGACCTGGCAGCAGATGCTGGATATTAGCAACTTCTTCAATGGCAAGAACTGGGATAGCAATGACCCTGATCCTGATTCAGGAACCGTCCTTCACCTGAAGGTTGGAGAGCAGGGACACTATCACTTCCAGTCGCTGTCAGCCTCCTTTGCTATTACACCTGGGCCTGAGTTGGATCAGTACCATAACGTCTATTGGTTCGATCCGACCAATATGAAGCCGTTGATCAACAGCCCTGGACACGTCGCTGCCCTGGAATTTCTACAGGAATTGCACAAAACCGGACCATCCGCACAGGTTGGCTGGAGCTTGGGTGAAGCCTGGGATTACTTCCTACGAGGCAAGTCTGTCTTTGTCTTCAGTTGGGGTGATGTTGGTTCACTCTGCCAGGACACTTCCCGTTCCAAAATCCAGGGAGTTTGTGCTTCTTCCATCCTACCTTCATCAGACACCTACTACGATCATGAAACCAAGAAGTTTGTGAAGACTACCAATCCTGTGAAGGTAGGAAACACGACTGGTGGATCATGGCATGGTGTGATCTCTAACTACTCTGCCAATCCAGAAGCCACCTACTCACTGCTATCCCTGATGGCTATCAAGCCAGCCTCAATTTGGTTAGCTCAGAACGGTTGGACCGGTGTGGATCCAGGCTTTACCTACCAATTCTTGGAGCCACAAGGTGAAGCTGGTCTGGGAGACTATCTGGACGCTGGCTGGGCTGAAGCAGATGTCAAGGACTACCTGAAGGCCTACTACGAGACCTTCTTTGCCGACACCTTCCTCCCTTACCTCAGGATTCCCGGCTCCTTTGAGTACTGGGATATCCTGGATAAAAACCTCTCGGCTACCATGAGTGGTGAGATCTCTGCCAAGCAGGCGCTGGATAGCACTGCCAAGACCTGGGAGCAGATCACTGACCGTCTGGGTCGAGATCAGCAATTGGGCTACTATCAATCAGCGATAGGCTACAAGTAAATCCTACCAAGCTGTCAGGTGTGGAACCTTCCATGCCTGACGGTCTTTCGGAATCAAAACGGCCCGTGATTCATCACATGACCCTCTTATGAAAACACACCGAAATACAAAAGCGCGCTTCGTATTTTTACTACCAGCCGCCATTTGGGTGTTAACATTCACGATCTTTCCACTGGTGTATTCGCTCTATATCAGCGTTCACAAAGTGGAAACTAAAATGAATGTGAGTCGTGAGAAGGTTCCCATGTTGGATGCAAGCGGGAACCCCGTTTTGGATGCGAAAGGCAATCCCAGAACCAAAATCAAAATTAACAGAGAAAAGGTTTCAACCTGGACAAATATTGGGTTCACCAATTTCAAAAGGCTAATTGATGATCCACAGGTTCACTCTGCCATAAAAGTTACTTCTATTTTTGTCTTAGTTGCAGTCCCATCACAATTAGTGTTAGGGATTCTGCTAGCTCTTTTATTCAATCAGCGTCTATGGGCCAGGTCGTTTCTCAGAGCGGTCATGCTCCTGCCAATTTTCGCCACTCCCCTCGCTGTCGGCTATCTATTTTTTACCATTTTTTATGAAGAAGGTGGCCCACTCGGCTTCCTGGGCGTGCCCTTCCTCTCTAATCCGGACTGGGCTCTGTTCTCCGTAATTCTAGTTGATATCTGGCAATGGACGCCTTTCTGTTTCTTAGTCTTCCTAGCTGCACTACAAGGCATCCCTAACGAGTTGATGGAAGCTGCTAAGATGGAGAGCAAGTCGAAATGGGGATTGTTCGCCAATATCATCTTCCCGATGCTGACCCCAACAATTGTCATCGTACTACTGCTACGGCTGGCAGAGGCTATCAAGCTCTTTGACATCCCCTTTGCTCTGACGGGAGGGGGGCCTGGGGTTGCCACACAGTCCATGTCATTCTTGGCGTTCCGCACTGGATTACGCTATTTCGACCTCGGCTACGCATCAGCAATGTCTTAC
>WTIF01000009.1 GCA_011522845.1 Deltaproteobacteria bacterium | reverse complement strand
AGCACCTCAGACAATTGGCCAACTCATCTGGAGCGGACCATCGAGATTTCCCAGCAAGCTGAGCCTAATGTAGGTTGGTATGATGCGGATGACGACGGTACAGCATACTTCAACGAAGCTAATGGTGATATTCAGGTCACGCTCTACCAGATGGCTGCTTGGTGGGACAATGTACTTGGGAGCCCAAAATATCCAGCCTTGGGACAGGATCAACTACGTCAGCGAGTGGCGTATGCACTGAGTCAGTTGCTTGTGACCTCTAACAGTGCTTTCCCTCTGAATCGACGTGGTGAAGGCTTGGCTTACTACTACGACCTGCTCGCCAAGCACGCTTTCGGGAACTACCGAGATCTACTCAGTGATGTAGCCCGCAGCCCAACCATGGGGGCTTACCTTTCTCACCAGGGGAATCGCAAAGCGAGCCAATCCGAAGGAACCCGACCAGATGAAAACTTTGCTCGTGAGGTAATGCAACTCTTCACCATCGGACTGTATGAATTAAATCTTGATGGTTCTCCCAATCGAGACGGCAACCTCAACACCTATCCTGATAGTGGCAGTGACTTGGTGCCTACCTACACTCAACAAGACATCGAAGAACTGGCCAAGGTGTTCACTGGTTGGGATCTTGTTGGCAACAAAAAATATGGGCGCTTGGTCAACACAGATGGTGACTTCACACAAGCAATGGAATTCAACCCAGAGTTCCATGAAGATGAAGCAGACGCCTACTACACGAATCAGGATGGGAAGGTCACAATTCTTGGAAAGACCATTGCGCTCAACGCAACGGACCGACTTGGCAACGCAAGTGGCCTCGATGCAGCTCTCGATGTGTTATTTGCTCACGACAACATCGCTCCCTATGTGAGCAAGCATCTGATCAAGAGCTTCGTTACTTCAAATCCTTCCTCTGAATACATCGCTGACGTCGCCACTGTCTTTAACGATGATGGGAACGGGACGAAGGGGAATTTGAAAGCCGTTGTCCGAGCAATACTTACTCACCAGCAAGCCAGAGATACTGACGCCAAGAACGATCCAGCTTTTGGCAAAATCAAAGAACCCTTGCTGATGGCAACACACCTTCTCAGAGCTACTGACACCCAACCTCTGGACGGATGGACCAGTCACGGAGGTGTATCCATGAACGATGTTTACTGGCTACCGAGACCAGAAAAGTTTTTTGGTTACGCACCAATGCGTTCACCATCCGTCTTCAACTTTTTTAGTCCTGACTTTGTCCCTAGTGATGAAACCTTTGCTTCCAACAATTGGGTTGCTCCCGAACTGCAGGCACAAACAGACCAAACTCTGGCCAACATGAACAATTTTACCAAAAATGTACTGCACTCCTACGAGCAAAACCGAATTGAGATGTCTTCGACGCTTACTGCCTTTGGCAACAGTAAGACTCGCAACAATTCTCCCTTACTTCTATTGAATTTCGATAAGGAATTGGAGTTGATGCGAAAGGCCATCTATGGAAATAGCGGCAATTTTTCTGAACAGACGGGGCTGAACCTCAAAGAAAAATTAGCCAACTGGAGTGACGACAAGAAACAAGCTGCCATCAAAGCTCTGCTGGATCACTTGGAGGGGGTGTTACTTGGAGAATCAATGACCAATGAAATGCGAGAGGCCTTCGAAGCTTTCCTAGGGGACTATACCTTTGGTCGTAGTGAAAAAGAAATCGTACTGAACATGATCAAGGACTCCTATCGATTCCTAGTGACTTCTGCCCATTTCATGGTCCAAAACTGAGGAGAGCCAGATGACAAGAATAATCCGCAGAAGACAACTTCTCAAAGCAACACTTGGGCTGGGTGGGTTGGCCTGTGCTAGTCCATTCGGTTGGTCAATGGCTCCTAAGGTAATGGCATCGACTCCGAGTTTTACAGACTACAAGGCAATGGTTTGTGTGTTCTTATACGGAGGAAATGACAGTTTCAACATGCTGATTCCTGCAGACAACACATCATTCGGAGATTACCGGTCGATTCGGGGGAACCTGGCTGTGGACAACACGAAAACCATCCCAATTCCTGATTTGAACAGTACTCTAACAAATCCCTATGCAACTGACAGCAACGATAGTGCTTATCGTCAGGATGGGATTTACCGGCCAAACGGACTCGCTCTTGGGGTCAACCCAGTGATGCCCGAATTGGCCAGATTAATTGCTGACAAAAAGGCCTCGGTTGTCGCAAACATAGGTCCCTTGGTAAAACCCGTTAGCAAAACCGACATCAGCGGCTTCACCACTTCGCAGGCTCAGCAGAATCTTCCGTTGTTTCTCTTCTCACACAACCACCAACAGAGAATTCTTCAAACAGGGAAAGCCAATAGTTTGGATGATACTGGTTGGGCTGGCAGAATTGCTGATCAATGGCAGGGCATCAACAGTCCAGTCGGGTTGAACATCTCTTACTTCGGCAATGACCGAATGTTGATTGGTGAGACCACATCACCCTTGGTTCTCAACCCAGGGCAGCCCACCCGCTTCAGCGAAATGCAGAATGACAGCTTGAACAGCAATCTTCACCGTAAAGCGCTGTTTCAGGCTCTTGCCGGCTCAACGAATGAGAAAAACTTTGCCACTTATCGAACCGACAATCCTTGGCAAAAGCTTTATGGCAATATTCTGCAAAAATCCCATACAACGATCGATGAACTCTATCAAAAATGGCAAAGTGTGAGCGCTGAAGATTTCTTCAGCACTGTCGATCCCTATAACCAGAGTTTGTTCTATCCCTATGCGGACTCATCAGACACAAGCTTCCTTGGTCTGGAAGATTCCCTCTCTGGCAAGCTGATTCCACAGTTGGATGCCGTTGCACGAATGATTCATCTGGGGAAAACAGACTACGGTTTCAAACGACAAATTTTCTTTGTCCTGCACGGAGGATTTGACACTCATGGAAGTCAAACAGATGTTCATCCTGTGCTCTTGAGAGAGCTCAGCCTCGGACTCTGGAAATTTCAGAAAGCTCTTGAGGAACTGGGATTGGAAAACAATGTGACGACTTTCACGATGTCTGATTTTGGACGAACCATGAGCAACAATGGAGATGGAACTGATCACGCTTGGGGAGGACACCACATCGTGATGGGTGGAAATGGCAACAATACTTCTGGAAATCTCAATGGCGGTCAATTATTGGGAACTGTCCCGAATGTCACGCTAGGAGGGAATGATGATTATTCCGATAAAGGTCGTATCATCCCAACTACTTCCCAGGATCAACTCAACGCCTCCATCTGTCAGTGGTTTGGAGT
>WTIF01000028.1 GCA_011522845.1 Deltaproteobacteria bacterium | reverse complement strand
AGAAGATACCGCCGTACGAAGCGACTAATAGGGCGAAGTACAAGAAAACGAAGATGATTGGTTGGAGAAATTTGAACCCCAGCTTCTTGTAAATAATCTGCTTCCACACCAGTATAAAAATCAAATTTTCGTAAAAATTGACTAATGTCCAGATATGGATAGTGGAAGAGCGCATTTTTTAGAACTCTCACTTGACCATCAACTTGCAGTTTTTCATGTACATGTCGATTTGGAAAGGAAGCTTTTCCTCTTCGAAACAAACGTAATTGAAAATCTGGATACTGACTCCCATATTGAAGCCAGTATCCAAAATAATGATTCTTGCGAGGTAGCTTATAGGCGGATGCCTCTGGGTGACTTTGGATAACCGATTTCACCTCCTTGATTAACTGCTCAGATATTCGCTCGTCAGGATCAAGATAAAATATCCAATCTCCTTTAGCCTGATCCATTGCGAATGATTTATTGATATTCAGATTTCGATTGTTTGAACGTTCAAATGTTTTACATCCAAATTTTTCTGCAATTTTTAGTGAAGCATCGTTGCTTTCACAATCTACGTAAATTACTTCCTCTGCAAAGGAAAGACTTGGTAGCAATTCTTCTAAGTGTAGGGCCTCGTTATGACCGATAATTGTAATGCTTAACGAAATTGGATCCTCTAAAGTTGTTGACATCTAAATGCAGTAATTTTTTTGAATCAATGCTGTGAAGAAGATCATTTGAAATCAAAATGATCTCATACTCGAACTGGACTGAATTGGAAATATCCCAGACAAATTTTTTCCAGTAAATTTTGGAAAAGAGGCCTTACGTGTTGTTGTTGGAACTTGATGCTCAAATCTATCTCAGCAAGATGTTCTTGAATATTTTCAAGTTCGGTTAAAGTAAAGCCTTTGGTGTGACATAGAAGTTGTCGTCCTAGAAACGGATGAATACGCATTTTGGAAAAAATCTCTGTCTCAGATAGCTGTTCACTCAGGAAATATTTAACTAGTAGAAGCCGGCGCACCTGAGAAGTTAGCACACCAAAAAGCTTTACACCATCTCTTGGATTTTCTTTTAGATGAGTTTCAAGAAATTCTAGAGACTGAAGGAGTTCTTTTTTTGAAATGCTCTCGCTCAGAGCATATATGGAATAATGTTTATGGCCCTTGACAAACTTACGAATTTGATTTGTCTCAACAACTGAATCAGCTCCGTAAAGCAGGCGAAGCTTTTCTAATTCATGGTCCAAGTCATTAAGATTCTTACCAACTAATTGAATCAATTCGATCGCCACATTTTCAGGAATCTGTAGTCCTTTACTGCGAGCACGTTGGCGCGTCCATTCAATTGGTTGATCGTCATCATAGGCTACAAACTTACGAACTCTGCCACTTTTCTTACAAGCATTTAATAGAGGTTTACTGAAGTCATTTTCGCGAGTTACCTGACTGCAGAGGACTAGAAACGTTTTCTCCAAGGGTGAGTTGAGAAAATTTATGATAGCATGAAATAATCTTGTTTCCTTGCTTTTGTCACTTTGACTTTTTGGAGCCTTGATCCTCTCAATATTGTCTAGACGCAAAACCCGGCTCTCTTCCAGGAAAGGAAGGGACTCAAGACTTTGAATCAACTCGCTAAATTGACCTTCATTTTCACTTCCTTTCAAAATTTCTTCAATACTGAAGCGCTGAAAACCAAGATCATGTGTGTCGCTTGGTAAGATTTTATTTGTGACTTCAAGTACCTGCTCATCTATCAGGAGGTTTTGATTACCGTAGAATAAATAGACCTGTGGATGCTCTCTCATTAGGTTTAGCGCCTATGAAATCTAGAAATTCTCTCTCTAACTTCCATAGCTGACGCCGCTTCATACAAAGCAAAATCTGCAATTTCTTCTGCCTCAGAGAGAGTAAACATTGACATCCGCTCCTTAACTAGAGGAATCAAAGATGCGCTCATTGAAAGTTGGCGTAATCCCAAGCCCACCAGAATGACACTACCGTCAGGGTCTGAAGCCATCTCACCACATAATTCTAAGGGCATATTCACCTCTGCACAATTCTTGACCAAGTGTTTAATCATCTGGAGAACTGCTGGATGTAGTGGGTCATAAATATTTGATACATTTGTATTATTTCGATCTACTGCCAATACATACTGCGTCAAATCGTTTGAGCCAATCGAGCAGAAATCTATTTCTGGCATCATTTTATGACTGATGAAAATTGCAGCGGGGACCTCAAACATCACCCCAATTTTTAGCTGGGGGGGATGATATCCCTCTTCAGTTAATTCTTGTCTACACTCCCCATAGATTCTCTTGATACCCTTAACTTCTAGTAAATCTGTAATCATTGGGAACAACAACCGAACGTTTTCACGCCCTTCTGAAGCGCGTAGAATCGCCTTTATTTGAGTTTTGAGGACCGCCGGGTGTTTCAACTGTCTACGAATAGCTCGAAAACCCAAAAATGGGTTATCCTCTTTTTGAAATCCCATGTAGGGAGCAGCTTTGTCCGCTCCTAAATCAAGAGTTCGAATAACAACTGGGAAATCTCTCGGTACCCTTTCAATGATTTTTCGATAAGTTTCACATTGATTTTCAAGGGATGGGTAGCTGTCTAAAGTTAAAAAATAAATTTCAGAGCGGTATAATCCAATTCCCTCAGCTCCATAGTGTTCTAACTGTAAAGTCTCACTTTCTAGGGCAACATTTGCCAAAATGCTTATACGCTCTCCGTCCTTGGTCAAGCAGGGAAGATTTCTGAATCTGTCAAGTTGGCTACGATGGCGATCTTGGGCTACTAGTAGTGCGGAGAAATCCTTAATAGTTTCTTCACTGGGCCTAATGACAATTGAGCCATCCCCTCCATCTACAGCGAGCATATCTCCCTCATGAATTTCATGAAGAGAAGCTTCACCAACGCAGATTGCAGGGATTAAAAGGGATCGTGCAAGGATAGCAGCATGTGATACAACCCCACCACTAGAAGTGATAATCCCTTTAATCTTTGTACTATCGATGCGGGCTATATCACTTGGTAGAACCTGCTTTGCTACAAGGATTCCCTCTTTGTCTGTGATCTCCCCAAAGCTATGACCCAAGTGGTGCAGTAAACGAATCCCCACATCTTTAAGATCCTGGCTTTTCTCTCGGAGATAAGAATCTTCTATGTTGTTAAAAGCGATCAGGTATTCGTGGATGACTTGATAGATAGCCCATGCCGCACTATTGCCCTGGCCAATGTACCCTTCAATCTTTTCCTGAAAGGCAGAGTCTTCCATAAACATAATGTGAG
>WTIF01000258.1 GCA_011522845.1 Deltaproteobacteria bacterium | reverse complement strand
ATGCTGATCAGAGGAGAATGGAGAGCACAATTCGGGACTTTGGTGACCAACTGAGGCAGCGAAAAGGGGTGGGGCTTTTCTACTATGCTGGCCACGGGATGCAGTTGAACGGAGAGAACTATCTCCTCCCAACAGATATCAACCCAAGCAGCGAGGAAGATGTCCGCTACGATGCCATTCCACTTGGTAAGCTACTGGCCCAAATGCAGGTTGCAAAAAACACAATGAACGTGGTCATTCTTGATGCCTGCCGAAACAATCCTTTTCCGAAATCTTTTCGAACTTTTAATCCTGGTCTAGTTCAAGTCAATGCTGCTGCAGGTACTTTTATTTCTTTTGCTACGGCTCCAGGTCAGGTTGCCGCGGATGGTGAAGGTACTAACGGCCTGTTCACCGGTAAACTCTTAAGGCACATTGACACACCGGACATCAAAATTGAGGAAGTTTTCAAGCGTACCACAGCAGATGTCTACCGAGAGAGTAATCAACGCCAAGCTCCTTGGGTACAGTACTCTGTGATCGGGGATTTTTACTTTGTCCTCAATACGGGAACAACAGAAGATCATACTCTTCTTAACGCAGTTGCTACTGAGCAAACACTTTACATCAGCGAATCTGATTGGCGCAAAGAGTTGGGGTCGAGCCCAAAAAGTTGGAAAGCAAAAAGAGAAACTCAAACAGATCGGGTCTATCTTGGAGAAATTCACAAAGGTATGCCTAATGGACAGGGAACGCTTACTTGGGAGGATGGTGATCAATATGTGGGACAATGGAAGAATGGTAGATACCATGGCCTAGGGCTTATCGGTTTTTCAGGTGAAGAGACGATCTTTGAGGGGCACTACAAAGATGGTAGATTTGTTGGTAAGAGAGAACCGTTGTTACAACAGAATGAATCAGAACCTAGTGTAATCTGGCAAGGCAGTACCGCGGTCGCCAGACTTTCCTGGGTACTGGACTGTCATGGATGCGACCTCAGTCAGGCAGACCTTAGTAATATTTACCTTGAGGAATCCAAATTGGATGGAGCTAACTTCCGTGGTGCCAATCTGGTTGGAGCGTGGTTGACGGGGGCAAGCCTCCGCTATGCAGATTTTTCAGAATCTAATCTGGACGGTGCTGCTTTTGATAGAGTAGACCTGCAGGGTGCAAAATTCTGTAACACTACGATGCCTGACGGTTCGATCAACAACCAGGATTGTTAAGTTGAGCAAGGGAGTAAACGCTTGCCTTTATTAGTAGTGAGGCTATGAGTTGATATAAATTCAAGTGGTAAATGGTTTACTTGGAATTGCTCAACAAAAGCAGTCTTTGTGTGTACGGTTAAAAATTCTAATCAAGCTTTGCAGAAGTTATAGACTACTTACGGGATTAAAGTTGGAGGTAAATAAGTACAAAAAATCTAGATGTAAATCTCATCAGCAATCCAATAAAGCTTACTTACTGAAGCAAACATCACAGGCATACATGATTCCGAAAAGTCTGCTCAGCCTTCTGTTACTGCTATTGACAGCTTTACCAGTTTGGTCAGCAGAAACAGACCAAAAAAGAATCTTTCATGACCACATGGTCAACGTCATGCCTCCAAACAAAACCAGCTGTGTCTCAACACAGTCAGCCAAAATGTTTTCTGGCACCGAGGGCAGTACCCACAAAGGATCCGTAAATTCCCAAAAATCTTCAGACAACCCGAATTGGTTTGTGGGATACGTTGGTGAAACCCAAAAGGGAATACCTCAGGGGAGGGGTACCTATGCTTTTACAAACGGTTCGATATATGTTGGGCCGTTTGTAAATGGCCAACCAAACGGAACCGGAGTGTGGGCACATCCAAACGGTTCTACATATGTTGGGAAACTCAAAGATGGGCAGCCCAACGGTGAGGGAATTTGGAATTATGAAAGTGGCTATACTTACATAGGTGAATTCGCTGACGGCCAACCAAACGGATTTGGATGGATCACTCATCCTGATGGCTATACTTATGAAGGTGAATTCGCAAATGGTCAACTAAATGGAATTGGATGGATGAGCTATCCTGGTGGATCTAAGTACGATGGAAACTGGGTTGCAGGTATGCCCCATGGGTATGGCACAATGAGCTATCCCGACGGAAGGATTCAAGCTGGTTACTGGAAAAACAACAGATTTTTAGGAGATCTTTTCTCATCTCAATCTGCTTCAAATTCAGATTATATCCTAAAAGGTGATATCGCAGTGAACCGATTGCGAAAAGAGGAGGATTGTCCAGGATGTGACCTAAGCAGAGCAAACCTGAAACATCTAGATCTGATGGGTGTGGCTGTCAATCATGCTGATTTAGCTGGGGCCGACCTTCGTGGAAGTAGATTATTCGCAGTCAGTTTTAAGGGTGCGAATCTCCGAAGTGCCAACCTACGGGGTGCAAACTTGTTTTATGCTAATTTAACAGGTGCTAATCTTCAGGGTGCAAATCTATGTCGAGCCAGCCTAGTAAAGGCGGTCCTCCACAAAGCAAAGCTAAAAGGAGCGAATCTTCGAGGCGCTAACCTGAGTTTAGCTGAAGGAACTGACCTAGAGGGTGCTGAGTTGTGTAATACCAAAATGCCAGACGAAACAATCAGCAATAGAGATTGCTAGTGCGGGCAGGTACCAGTAGCTAATTATGGGCTTTGCCGTGTAGGAATCTCCATTTTTTATGTTTCAAAACGTGTATAAGCAAATTTATTCAAAGGATTCTCGCTTGAGTATTAAAATCTACAACCCTGAAATTGGGCTCAGTCTTTCCCAATCTGAATAATAGGATGATGATATGTGCCACAAGCTCTTCTCCACCATATTACTACTCTTGTTCTACGTCGGATCAGTAAGCGGAGCGGATCTGTTTCAGTTGACCATTACAGAGGGTGGAGTAACCAAGACCATGAGTTATAGTTCTGTTGATGAGTTGCCAGACTACAACACAATGAAGAATCAATTCAGTGGCATTGACTTCGACAACGGTCAAATTGATTTCTTGCTCAATTACAGAGGTATCGAATTAAAGGCGGCTTATCCAAACGCAGCTAGTAATCCAGGAGGTAACAAAGTCACCTTCAACATCCCCTCGCTGAACAAAACCTGGTCTTATGAGGGAACGTCACGACAGGGTAGTTGGACTCAATTGACAGATGCCTTGGTGCAAGAATCTGATTTAGTGAACGACCTGCTGGGCCTGATGGTGCTCTACACACCCAACGATCCTGTAGCTGGGAACCCCAGCAGTTTGATGGACAACTTTGTCCGGTTGGATTTTTCTCCGGTGCTGGTAG
>WTIF01000137.1 GCA_011522845.1 Deltaproteobacteria bacterium | reverse complement strand
TGCACGTAGTAGTTGATGTCTCCTAATTGATTTCAAATTTGCTCGTATTCCCACCCTTCAAATGGTCTTCCTAAATAGACACCAATAATTTTTCCTAATACACCTGCATAGACTCGCTCGAAATATTTATGATCCAGGGCATAGGGAAGTCTAAATGAAGAATTTGGTGACATAGATGGACCCCATTTGAACCAGGATTATTTAGAAAGATTGATTGAGAAATTGTTCCGTCGCTTTCTCATACATTCAACAACAGGAACTCCCGCTCCCAAGTACTGATCACTTGGAAGAAAGCCTCATACTCTGTACGTTTGACAGCAGAATAAATCTGGACGAATTTCTCGCCAAACAATTCCTTGGCAACTGGATTGTCTTCGAAGAGGGCGACAGCCTCTGAGAGGCTACGCGGGAGACTGTAGTCACGATAGTAGGCACTGTCTGTAAGCGGTTCATCTGGCTGAAGACCCTGTCGAATCCCGAGATATCCACAACCCAGCGAAGCTGCCATCGCCAGGTAGGGGTTCGCATCAGCACCAGGCAGTCGATTCTCAACGCGCATGTCCGCTTGTTCTGCAAAAGGAACTCTCAGCCCCACTGTGCGATTGTCCACACCCCAGTGCACGTTGATGGGTGCAGCCGTATTCGGGATGATTCGCCGATAGGAATTCACGTTTGGACCAATCATCGGCATCATTTCCGGTAGATAGGTCTGCAGTCCAGCAATGAAGGATAGAAACAGGGGAGTGTGTTTCCCCTCTTCATCAGCAAACAGGTTGCATTTGCTTCGCAGGTCAAACAGGCTTTGGTGAAGATGTAAAGCGCTACCTGGAAGGTTCGCCATTGGTTTGGCCATGAATGTCGCATAGACTTTATGCCGGAATGCAGTCTCACGCATGGTTCTCTTGAACAGATAGACATGGTCAGCTAGCCGCAAGGGATCACCATGGATAAAATTAATTTCCATTTGCGAAGGGCCCATCTCGTGAGTCAATGCATCAATGTCTAGCTGCTGGGCTTCGCAGTAGTCATACATGTCTTCAAAGAGCGGGTCGAATTCGTTGAGCGCATCAATTCCATAAAATTGACCGGTTGCTTCGGGCCGACCAGATCTACCCACTGGAGGTGCTAACGGATAATCGGGGTCCTTGTTGATTTTTGTCAGGTAGAATTCCAACTCTGGCGCAATGGCGATTCCCCAGCCCTCTTTCTCATAGAGAGCCAAGACTCTGCGCAACACATTGCGTGGGGAAATTTCAATAGCGCTACGGTTCATGTGCAAACAATCATGAATCACCTGGGCTGTGGGTTCTTGGGCCCATGGTACGAGACAGATTGTGCTTGGGTCTGGCTGCAGATTCATGTCTCCATCTGCAGGATTAAGCGCTTCAATCTTCTTCTCATCAACCCAGTCGCCTGTGACCGTCTGTAGAAAAAGGTTCTCTGGCAGACGAAGACCTTCTTTGCGCAAGAACTTATCAGCCGGCATGATCTTTCCGCGGGCAATTCCTGTCAAATCAGGAATCAGACACTCGACCTCAGTAATCCGGTGGCGCTGGAGCCACTCATTCATTTGCCGGTAGTCTTCCTCTTTCCATTCCGGAAGCAGGGGAGACTTTTTGGAGTTTTGTGACATGGATTTTGTGGGAGATAAAGACAGGTTCACTGCGAAATTAGAATAGTTGCATCCGCAAGAAACTTTACTTTAACAGGATTTTCAGGAGATCAGAAGAAGGAAGCTGTGGGGAGGAAGCGCCTGGGGTGTCAAGCGCTCCAAAATGTGCTGAGGTCGAATCAGGACTTGCGGATCGTAACCAAGCCACCGTTGGGGCCTGGAACGGCACCCTTGATCAAGACTAGTCGCTCATTGTCAATGATCTTGACGATCGTCAGACCTTGGGTAGTGACCTGGGTGTTACCAAATTGGCCACCCATTTTCTTGCCTTTGAAGACGCGGGCTGGGAACGCACACTGGCCGATAGAACCTGGAATTCTCTTACCTCGGTGACCATGGCTGGCTGGCTGTCCACCGAAACCGTGACGCTTCATTACCCCAGCGAAACCACGACCCTTGGAAGTGCCTACAACAGATACGAGTTCGCCTTCGCTGAAGATGCTGTGATCGAACTTTTGACCAACTGTGACAGCATCGTGATCTTCTGCACGGAATTCACGAAGAATTCGAACAGAAGTCTGTCCCTTCAGATGTCCTTTGGTAGGGCGATTCAGCTTGCGCTCAGCGATCTCTTCAAAGCCCAGCTGAACTCCATCATAACCATCACGGTCTTTGTTTTTTTTCTGGGTGACGGTCATCGGGCCGACTTGCAGAACGGTCACCGGAACCATCGTTCCGTTGTCCTGAAAAATCTGCGACATGCCGATCTTACGGGCCAGCATTCCACTGATCATGGCAACCTTTCTTGGTTCAAAATGAAGGAACTTGCTAATCGGCAAGTCCTGGTGGGGAGATAGACTTAATTCTTGAAAAACAAATTAGAATAGTCATTTGAGCAGGAATTGCAAGAATTTTTCAAATGAAGAAATGAGTCAGCAGGCCAATCAAACCTCCAAAAACACCCCCCCAGACCACCAGCCAGTCCAGATGCTGCCGAATCATATCTTCGACAATCTCCTTGACTCGTTCTGGGGTTAACTCGTCTAGACGTTGCCGGACGATCCCTTCGATCCGTTCGGTCATCGTCTCTGCAGCATTTGCTTTGTGAAAATGTTCCTCAACTGTCTGCTGAACACGAGGATCAGCCAGGATTTCGTGAATCAATTCACGGAATTTTTCGATGAAGGGTTCTTTCAGTGGAGCCAGGGCGGCTGGACCCCCTACCATTGCCAGCATCGGAGCGAAGGACGATTCCTCAATCACACTCACCATCGTCTGAAAGGCCCGATCCGTATCCAGTTGTTCCATCAGGGAATCAGCCCCGGATGCTAACAGCGAACCTTCCACATTGGATTCACGCAGGAATTGCTCGATGCGCTCAGGTGTGAAAAACTGATTCATCATGAGTTGGTGGATTCCAGCCTTGAAGTCTTCAAATCGCTCTGGGATAACTCCGGAACCGTAGAGCCCAGGTACTTTTTCGAAGAGCATGTAGACTGCTAGCCAATTGGTCACGGCACCTGAAAAAGCGAACAAACCCATGCTCAACCAGGGGTTGCCATCTTCATGGGGTAAGGCTAACCCAAGAATAACCAACGCCAGCGCGATGCCATTTGTTAGGTTTTGTTTGTTCAACCAAGGATTGCGTGCCACAGCTTGCATAGTGATGCACCTAAAGAGGGA
>WTIF01000364.1 GCA_011522845.1 Deltaproteobacteria bacterium | reverse complement strand
ACCTGACTTGACCAAATTAAAGCAAGTCCATCTTTGTAAAGAACATTATAAATCAAAAACTAACACAAACCAGAAATATACGGAACTATGACGGAAAACTTGCAGCACCATCCTGCAAACCGGAATTTTGCTGGCGAAGCACCTCTTGCGGACTTATTGCCCCATGTCTTTTCGTTAGATGGACTCCGTGATCGCAAGGGTCGTCGTCGGATCAATTTGGTTCAGGATGAGCGACTGCGTGAGCGTCTTTGTGAACACTGGAAGCAACAAAAGGAGATGCCCTTTGGAGGATTGTTGGAGATGGCTCGGACTCCATTTTGGGCCTGGCGACCAGCGATGCCCGGTATTCGAGGGACCAAGCGACCGTTCACTTTGGCTCATTGTGTTGCCCTGGATTTGCCACTAGAGTTGATCCAGAGTCTGTTAAAACGTGCCGTACAGGTGGGACAGATTTTGGAGGAGCGCAAAGCCTGTTGGGATCATACCGGTCAATTGCTATTGCTGCACCTCAGCAATTTGAGAGAGTACAATGTCAATCAGCGTAAGCTGTTCAACGATCATGGACAGATTCAGGCGAGTCTGTTCTACACCAAGTGTGAGGCAGTACACGAACTGATGTTGCGGGATTTTTCTTTCCTGGAGAGCCTTGTCCTCTATGGAAACTTACTTGAAGACCTGTGCCATCGAGTAAGCCTGCATTTCGCCGGATTGTCTTCTGAGCCTGGTGAGACGAATGTGGATCAAGTTGAGCAGTTTATTGATGTTCGTCAAGTAGAATACTTAAGTCTCTGTGATCGTGTTTTGCTCCAACCTGAGCACACAATTCTACGTCAGTTCCTACGCAAGCATTTTGCTGGCGATTTGTTTCAGCAGTTTGCCTTGGTCAAACTCCGTACAGATTTGCTCCATTTTGTTGAGATTCAACCATTGGATCTGGCAAATCCCTTGGAGGATTCTCTCGCACTGTACTGACACTACTCGTTGCGCAGGTTAAATTCTAGTTTCCATTGTTGAGATCCATCGGTCTTCTCACACCACAATTCCAGAGCACCAACTTCTGTCAGTAGTGTGCGCAACTGTACGGGAACAACCTGTGATTCAGTGGCGTCTTCCATTTCCAGACAGACTTCCAGACTAGCTAATTCTTCAAGCTCTTCTTCAGCATTTTCTAGAAGATCTCCGGCCTCGTCTTTTCGCTCTCGGCTGATGAAGAAGCGGAATTGCGCAGTTTCTCCAACCAACAAACCGAATTCCATTCCTGGTAGCTTGACCTCACTGCCTTCTTCCATTCCAGATGGTGCGACGCAGAGCCCATTCATGAAAGGAGGCATTCCCGGAATAGCTGGCATCGTGGATTCAACACCAATGTAGTAAGAGAACGTGTTGGCGCTGCGAATACGAAGGCCTAGGCCTCTCTGGACGCTACCGTAGTAGGCGGCCCCTTGAGCCACCGCAAGATCTGGGTCGCTCAACTCCAGTAGTTTTAGGTTGGGTTGTTCAATGGTCTGTAGCCAACCATTGAGGGTTTCAACGATTCGATCTCTGAACAGAGGAGCCTTCGTAGCGCCCCCATTGAACAGGATTGCAGAAGGCGCAAGAAAATCTTGCTTTAGGATGTTTTCAGGTAATCCTTCGTCCCCAATTCTCTGTCTGCTTTCATAAAGAAACTGAGCTAGGTGCCTAAGGATTCGGGAATCTTGAGCGTAGTTCAAACCAAGTGTGCGTAGTCCTGTGCGCTGAGCATTCTGGGTTGGCCGGTCTTCCACACCACATGTTGAAAAAAATCCTTCCAACAAGGCTTCTTCCAGTTCCTGGCGAGTGAGTTCACAAGAAATGGTTCCCCCCACAAGACGGCTTCCACGACCCGGAACCACCACACTCACACTTTCTAATTCAGCATCCTGCAGCAGTTGTTCTTTTGCCTTACGGCATGAATGTGCCAAACCAAAAAACTGCCATTGCTGTAATTGACGCCCTTCCTCCTGCATTTTTAGTTGCAGGGTCCGAGCGAGGGTCAAATCCATATTGTCACCACCCAGCAGGATGTGATCCCCGACAGCAATGCGGTCAAGCTGGAGGGAGCCTTCTTCTTGACGGACAAGAATCAGGCTAAAATCAGTGGTGCCTCCCCCGATATCGCAAACAAGAATCAAGTCACCAATGCTGACTTGCTCTCGCCAATTTTCTCCGTTCTCTGCAAGCCAGGCATAAAAAGCTGAAATGGGCTCTTCTAGCAGGGTGATCGTTGAAAATCCTGCAGCTGTGGCAGCCTGAAGCGTCAGTTCCCTGGCGACCGCATCGAAAGAGGCTGGAACAGTGATTGTAACCTGTTGATCAGATATCAATTCCTGCAGATGACTTTCATCCCAGGCCTCTCGTAGGTGTTGTAGGTAGGCTGTTGCTGCATCAACTGCAGAAATTCTGGTCAGATCTTCAGGTGCATAGAGCGGTAGAATGGCTTGTTTTTGACCTTCTGGGTGACAAAGCCAGGACTTGGCAGAACTGATCAGACGTTGGGGAATTTTCTCTCCAAGCACTCGCGCTCCCGTTCCAACCAAATGTTCGTTGGCGGTTTCCCATTGTAAGTGCCCTAGTAAGTTGGAGGACTCTTCTTCCAAAGGGCAGTACAGAAAAGAAGGGAGTGTCGGAAGCTCATCGAGCAAATTCCGATCAATCAATTGAGGAATGGAAAGAATCTGGCTCCCTTCAGCCTCTTCATGATGAATGAAAGCCAGGGCGCTGTTGGTTGTGCCTAGATCAATGCCAATACTGAAAGGACTATCTGGGTTCATAACTCTATTCAATTTGCAGAAACGGAATGCGAACAGGAGCGAAAGAAATCTGATTAATCGATTCTAAGGAATTTGCGGAAAAACCGAAACGTGAAATTCTGGATGTGGTCAATTGTTCGGCAAAGAGTGTCGGATTGGCAAGTGAAAGACGGCTGGATTGAGACTTGGGAGATTTCTATGGAAAGGAATAAAGCTAATTGAAACAGTGCTTAAGAACAAAAATTAAAGAATTTTCAGAAAAAGGGAGCGTTCTTGCATGATGTCGAATGTGGGCCTAGGTGAGAAATGGATGAATCACCTGGGTGCTCTCACTTTTGGTGATTCAATCTTCGTGAAATAATGCCCCCCATTATTTCAGGCGAATGGAAGCGCCTCATGAGACCTGGGCTCACCCCTGTCTTATGTCTTGCTGCAAGATGCAGACCTCTCCCCAAAAAATAATTCTACACCAGTTTTAAATCCAAATTTTATCAGGGCACGGTACTGCCATCTTCGTCAGGCTTTGTGATAAAACCTGTTCGCTCAGATGACAC
>WTIF01000246.1 GCA_011522845.1 Deltaproteobacteria bacterium | reverse complement strand
ATTATAAATAAATTTTTGTTTAAGCAAACACTTTCAAATCAGAGGTTTACATTGTCACCTAATACTAATCGATTAATTGATCAGAAAAGCCCTTACCTTCTTCAACACGCTCACAATCCTGTTGATTGGTTTCCTTGGTCCCAAGAAGCTTTCGACAAAGCAGAGCGAGAACAAAAACTCATTCTGGTCAGTATTGGTTACGCAACCTGCCATTGGTGCCATGTGATGGAGAGGGAATCCTTCGAAGATATAGAAACTGCAGCTTTTTTGAATAAAAATTTTATTGCGATAAAGGTCGACAGAGAAGAGAGGCCAGATGTTGATCAGGTTTTCATGGATGCCCTGCATGGACTTGGTGAACAAGGAGGTTGGCCATTGAATATGTTTGCTACCCCTGATGGTAGACCATTTACTGGAGGAACGTACTTTCCACCCAAGCCCATGTATGGCCGCCAAAGCTTTCGTCAAATTTTGGAAAATCTCCAATTCTACTGGCAAAAGGAAAAAGAGAAGATTCATGATACAGCAGAGCAGCTAACGACCTACTTAAAGAGGGCTCCAGCACCACAACCTTTGGATGAACCCTTACCACAGTGGGATTGCGTTGAAAACACCGTACAAGCGTATAGGCAGGTTTTTGATCATGAGGATGGTGGATTTGCTCTCCAAAGGCCTAATAAATTTCCACCCAGCATGGGTCTACAACTGCTGTTGAGGTATCACCTGAGAACTGGCAATCCTTCTGATCTGTACATGGTTGAGTTGACTTTGGAAAAGATGCGAAATGGAGGAATTTATGACCAGGTGGGGGGTGGCCTCTGTCGTTACAGCACAGATTATCGCTGGCTTGTACCTCACTTCGAGAAAATGCTTTACGACAACGCATTATTCGCTCAAGTAGCTTTAGAATGTTACCAAGTGACTAGAAATCCATTCTACAAAGAAATAGCTGAAGATATTTTTCATTACATTAAGCGGGATATGTTGGCGGAGGGTGCAGGCTTTTGTTCCGCAGAAGATGCAGATAGCGAAGGACTGGAAGGTCTATTCTATTTGTGGACCGCAGAAGAATTTAAGAAGACTGTTCAAAAGGACTACTCTGATGTACTTGCAAATTATTGGAATGTGACTCTTGAGGGCAACTTCGAAGGAAAAAATATTCTCAATGTTTCCCAATCGTCAAATATATTAAGTCAACAATTGGGGCTGGATGAAAATGAATGGCATTCGATAATCAATGAAGCACGTAGCAAATTACTGGACGTTCGAGCTCAACGAATTCGTCCACTGAAAGATGATAAAGTCCTCGTCTCTTGGAATGCTTTGATGATTAGTTCATTTGCTCAAGCCGCAAGAATTTTGGATAACGATGAATATGGAATTACAGCAACCAACGCCTTAGCTTTTATCGAAGGCAATCTCATCAATCAAAATGGGCGCTTGTTACGTCGCTACAGAGATGGTGACGCAAGATTTCCAGCTTATCTCAGTGATTACGCGCAACTTGGCTTGGCATGTCTGGATATCTACGCTTGGAATTACGAACCACAATATATTTTAAAGGCTCATCACTGGGCTAATGAAATCAATCGACTTTTCTTAAATCCTGACGGGGCCTACTTCGAAACAGGACTTGATGCAGAAGAAGTGATAGTCAGGAAAGCCGATGGACACGATGGAGTCGAGCCTTCAGGTAATACATCAACAGCATTGCTTTTTCTCAAATTAGCTAGCTTCGGGATGGGCACAAGATTTCTGAGCGACTCTGAGAGAATTCTCCATAGCTTTTCATTGCATCTGCACCAAGCAGGCGTAAATTTTTCAGCTATGTTGAGCGCTCTGATCTGGGCAAGAAAAGGTGGTATAGAGGTAGTTGTTTCTGGTGATGAGTCAAAATCAGAAACAAAAGAGGCTCTTCAGTGGGTGAGGCAGACTTTTTTACCTGAAGTTGTCGTGGCATTTATTCCATCTGATGATCCAGATCCTGTTAGCCAACAGATCCCAATTACAGAGGGCAGAGCTTCTTCAGATGAGCAATTACTGATTCATGTATGTCAAGGGCAATTATGCCATGCGCCAGTTTATGATCTCCCATCATTAAAAAATCTTATTCTGCAAATCTTGAATAATTGAGCACTCAAAAGATTTCGACTGGAAGTACAATTCCTAGCGAACTACTATCATCAATTATAAAAATACCAGATAATTCTTAAAGTAAAGGCAGTCATGTCAGATATGTCAGAAATTCGAGTTCACGAACGACGCAGAATTGTGTTTCCTGCTCGCTTACATGTTCATAACCATATCGAAAATGTAGTTGGTCTTGATCTTTCAGAGGGGGGTTGCCGAATAAGGTGCAAGCGACCGGTTAATATTTTTTCAAAAGTTTTACTCGAAATTTATATCCCATCCTCTTCTAAAAAAGGTGAATACACGGTTTGTGATCCAATTGGCAGTGTGGTTGTCCGATGGGCAAAACCCAGTAAACAGCACGGGTACTTTATTCTTGGTCTACAATTTAGTACGAGGCCAGGAGAAAACCATGGAATTAATCACCTTCTTCAGGGTGATCAGAGCAATACTGTTGACAAATTGGTCTGCAAAAACTCCTCGCTTCTAGGACATTACGTTGAATGTTTTGTTTGTGGACAAGAGAAAGTGCACCAATATTCGCTTCGAAGTAAGTCAGTTCACATAAAGAACAATATTTTTGGAATTCCTACCTTTGGAGAACCTGTTGATGGTAAAGATCCAATTGACTACAATTTGCTTTATTTGACCATTTGCCCAAATTGCAATTTCACGGCTCCTGGAGATGAGTTTTTCAAGTTTAGTCAGGAAGATGAGCCATCATTTGATGTTTCTAAGTTCTCTGAAAAATGGAACACAGAAAAAGCTGAATTATCTGCTAAATACAATCAAAATAAAGAGGGTATTGGTGGGGAATCAAGAAATAGCGAACAGGCCAATCTAAGCTATGAATTTGCTGCTCTTGCATTCAAAATTTTGCGTGAAATCAACCCTGAGAATGGAGTTTTCGTAAGACTTGATGCAATGATCAAAGCCAGGCATGCCCAATTATGCATGACAAATCTTGGAAGAAATGCTGAATTTACTAGGGAGAAATGTGAAATTTTGTTGAAGGATGCTAAGGATCTTTTAGATGACAACTTCGAAACGCTTAACGAAATCCAAGGATTGATGGGGGCACAACTACTGGTGGCAATTTCAGTTTATTTTGGCGATATTGAAACACTTGGAAATTACATGAAATTTATCGATAACTTTGACGCATCTAACAAGCCGGAAGAAGGAAGCCAAACTGCT
>WTIF01000373.1 GCA_011522845.1 Deltaproteobacteria bacterium | reverse complement strand
GAGCGAGGTAATGTCGGAGTGACCACAGAATTGGAAGTAAAGTGGGAAGACGATAAGGGCAATGAGGGCAAGCTCGACTTTGGACTCAACTATCAGCCGGGTGATGCGGTTCCTTTTGATTCAGGATTGTCTTTGATGCTTGGGGAAGGAGAGTTGCTCGCAGGTGATAAATTCGAGATCAGCGCAACGACAGCGACGGTTCGAGAGGCCAAGGATTTGGTGTTACGGCTCGGGGCAACTCGAGAAGGTGGAGGTTTGGAGATTCGACGAGATAACAA
Source organism: Deltaproteobacteria bacterium (assembly GCA_011522845.1). Classification (GTDB taxonomy): domain Bacteria; phylum SAR324; class SAR324; order SAR324; family NAC60-12; genus JCVI-SCAAA005. The sequence continues at coordinate 3,052 of WTIF01000373.1, read as the reverse complement.
CATGGTTGAGGACTTAGTTCCAGGGCTTCGGATGGAAATCTTAGATTCCAGTGAAGAACCAATCACGATCTCGGTATCCGATAACACGGAGGTGGCACGTGAGAGCATCATCAACTTTGTTGATGCCTACAATACATTCAACGCTACTGCTACTGAGGTGACTAAGTACGATGCTGCTACACAAACTGCAGCTCCCTTGTTGAGCGATCGAAACGTTGCCCAGATGACCAATGAAATTGCAACAACAACCATTGGTTCGGTGCCTGGTTTACCACAGACAGATAATATGCTCTTTGCACTTGGTATACGCATCAATGACAAAGGTGTCATGTCTGTCGATGAGAATAAACTGGATGAGAAGATTGCAGAAAACTTTGAGCTGGTAGCCAACGTCTTTCGCAGTAATGGTGATTCTGACGCACCAGGAGTAGCGTTTGTAGGTTTGACTGATAAGACACAGATTAATCCAGAAGGATACGATGTCGAAGTCAGTAAGGTGGCAACTAGAGGGACTTTAACAGGAGGCTCGCTACCAGGCACAGTTCTGATCAACTCTAGCAACAATGCCTTCTATCTTTCGAGTGGCAACAAGCGCTCAGAGTTGATTGAAATACGCGAGGGCACTTACACACCAGCGTCACTAGCTCGTGAGATCCAATCGCAACTACGCCAGGATCGGATATTAGGAACACGCAGTATCCGAGTGGAAGTCAAAGAACAAGGCTTGCAGTTCATCTCTGACATCTACGGCTCCAAGTCGACCCTGGAGATTGAAGCAGGCGAAGAAAAGAGCCTCTCTGGGCTAGGATTAGGGATGTACGATGCGAAAACTGGAGAAGATGTGGTCGGTACCATAGATGGTATCGAAGCAACGGGTCGAGGACAGCTGCTGGTTGGAGCAGATGGAAGTGAAGCTGAGGGTCTAAGGCTCTTTGTTACTCTCCCTGAAGATCAAGTCCAAGCCGGAGAGCCAGAAGCAAACGTGGTAGTGACCAAGGGAATTGCGGTGCAACTGAAAGACATTCTCCGACGCATCACTGACCCAGCTGGAGGAGACCTGAAACAAGTGACGAATGACTTGAGCGAGCAGCTTCAATCTTATGACAAGCAGATTAAGACGCTCAATGAACGAATTAGTAACAAGCAGGAGTCCCTGCAGATTAAGTTTGCTAAATTGGATAACACGATGGGTCGTCTGAAGGCTCAGCAGAATTATCTCACGCAGCAGTTGTCAGCTCTCAACGGCAGCAAAGGTGGTGACAAGAAAGAGCAGTAGTAGAGTATAGGTTTGTGAACGTATCAACCCAAGGAAAGTCATGAGTGCGTACGGGAAGTATCAAAACGCCTACAAGCGGGCTTCGGTCAATACGATGGACCAAAATAAGCTGATCGTGATGCTTTACGATGGGGCGATCAAGAATATTACCTTCGGCGTGGAGCAGATGCGTCTGGGTAACGTAGAAAAAACTCACACTCACTTGGTCAAAAGTAAAAATATTGTTGCCGAGTTGATGGCCTCGCTCAACATGGACAAAGGGGGTGAGGTGGCCAAGAATCTGCGCTCGCTCTATAGCTATATGTTTGGGCAATTGATTGAATCGAACATGAGCAAGAATCCTGAGCCTGCGTTGCTTGTCCGCAAACTGTTGATGGAATTGCGTGAGGCTTGGGTTGCCATTGGTAAGAAAAACCCTGGAGTTCAGCCCGCAGCCGCTACTCCACAGCCGAGTATGGGACCACAACCTGGAATGGCGCCGCGTGCTGCGGCAGCACTGGGAGGAAGTCCACGGCCACAGCCAAGCAATCCAGCACAAGCAGGCGAGCGGAGAATCAATTTGAGAGGTTGAAGTAAAAAATCCACCTTTCTTGTGAAGGAGTACTAAAGTTTTTCTCTAGAGAGACCGATAAAAGAAACAGTGAAATTTTCTTCCAATCATTGTTTCTAAAAATTACGTCTCCTAGAGGACAGCATGGCCCAGTTGCCGTACAAGAATTACAATCAGACAAAGATCCAAACTTCGGATCAGTTATCGCTGATTATTTTGCTATACGACGGACTGTCCCGCTTTTTGCGGAAGGGACAACGCAAGATTGTCGAAAAAGATTACGAAGGAGCACATCACTACCTGACACGTAGCCGTGACATCGTTAACGAGCTACTGGTCACCCTTCGAGTTGAGGAAGGTAACAAGGTTGCGCAAAACCTGCGCTCCTTATATGTGTTCATGATTGGTCGAATCATCGAAGCAAACCTGAAAAAGGATGCTGCGATAGTTGATGAAGTCCTGAAAGTCGCTCAGAATTTACGCGATGGCTGGACTCAATTGAAAGATCAGCAAGCCCAACTGCGCCAGCAGAAGCATCAAACTTCTGCTAATGACGAGATCGTCAGACAGCGCAAGATTCGGCTGCACGGATGAGGTCTTTGACATGCTAATGGAGGCACCCAGGAGAGGTGCCTGACCGAACCGCAGCTTGCCCACCAATCGGGTGCTCGCCTGCCGATGCCACAACCGAAATCTCTTCGGGAAGCATCCCCACCAACTACTGACCCAGAACATCTCAAGTACTAATAGCGGGATCACCTAGTTCTGTCTCTGAGTACTATTCTACGTGTAACTGAATCGAATCAGTGCCGTTCCGAGAAATGCGCACTAGACTTTCAGCTACATTCATTCTGAAGTTCTGTCTGTTGTCCTATTCTGAACAAGAGAATCGGAAGAGAAATTACCACAGGACTATGTGCGTTTTTTCTGTCTAAAGATGGAAGTAGAATCTTGATCTGAAATCAGTGAGTTAGAGTAGTTCGAGTTCTACTAAGATCCTGACCACCTACCCAGCAAAGTTTTATGGAAAGAACTTTAGTGTGGGATAGTAGAACTAAAATTTTCCTAAAAATATATTTTATCGGATTTACTTGGGAAAATCTGTCTATTTCTGTCTTATAATTTCTTCTGTGAGATAGTGGGAAAAATCTGGCAAAGATGGTGCTAAATGCACTGTCGACTCTTTAGAAGACTTAGAAAGAACCTAGTGTGGAATGAAAAAGCAG
>WTIF01000444.1 GCA_011522845.1 Deltaproteobacteria bacterium | reverse complement strand
CATTAAACAAGGTAATCAGGAGGTACCACTATCTATAGGACATGCCAGGCTAGGATTTGTTACAGGCTCACCACAAGAATCAATTCAGGCATTAGAAGAAGCGCTTAGCACCTGGGATAAAGAACCAGACAAACTTGAATGGAGCCTAAAGTCAGGACTTTCTTATCGAGAGTCGGGGTTGGACTCAGCTGGGAAGGTTGCCGCTCTGTTTTGTGGACAAGGGTCACAATATCTCCAAATGGGGCGAGAACTTTTCCTTGAATTCCCTGAAATCCAATTTGACCTTCAGGCAATTGATCAACTTTTCAGAGATGATGAGAGAGACCCACTGTCAAAGCTTGTTTTTGCCATTACAAGCTTTGAGGAAAATGAGGAAGATACTCAGAACAGCCTGCTACAGAAAACTGAAAACGCCCAGCCTGCGATTGGTGCGTTAAGCGGAGGTATGTTTCGGTTACTTCAGGCCAGAGGGTTTGAAGCAGACTTCACCGCTGGACACAGCTTTGGTGAACTAAGCGCTCTCTGGGCAGCTGGAGTATTCAACGATATTGACTATCACAGATTGGCTGTAGCACGGGGCAAAGCCATGGCAGCCCCGGATGATCCAGGCTTTGATGCTGGAACCATGATGGCGGTGATGGGGAAGGTAGACAGCGTTGAAGAACTCTTGGGAGATTTTCCAGATTTGAAGGTGGCCAACTTCAACTCAAATAAGCAAGTAGTTGTGGCGGGGCCCAAAGATCAAATCGAGAAAGCTTTTGATTTCTTTAAATCCAAACGATTTTCTGTAGTCTCACTCCCAGTCTCTGCAGCATTCCACACTCCTTTAGTGGGGCACGCGCAAAAACCTTTTTCAGAAGCTATCAACAAAGCGAAATTCAATAAACCCAAGGTTCCCGTATTCTCCAACCAAACAGCCCAGGCTTATCCCAAGGAACCTGGTAAAATTAAAGAAAGGCTTCAGGACCACATTCTGGAGTCTGTTCGATTCAAACAACAGATTGAAAACTTATACGAAGCAGGGGCTCGTGTTTTCATTGAGTTTGGACCCAAAAATGTTCTAACAAAACTTACAGAGAACATCCTCCAAGGCAAAGAAATCTATGCCGTTGCACTAAATCCAAATCCTAAGGAAGACAGTTCCCGTCAATTTCGAGAAGCCTATGTCCGACTTCAAGTCTTGGGCTTGCCACTTTCTACATTAGACATTCATCAGCGCGAGTATCAGTCTTTTGTAACGACTCCCTCCAAGGCTAATGTTCGTTTACATGGAGGCAATTATGTTAGTGAGAGAACCAAGTCAGAATTTCACAAGTACATTGGGAATGGATGCGAAATCCAAAGTTTGAAAAAGGCCTCAGCGCGAGAACCAAATGACTCGGAGGGTGAGAGGCAAAACTACACTTAAAAAACAAAGACAAAAATACTGACTACACAACCCCTCAAACATTGACGAAAAATCCAGTGAATAACTCAGAGCAAAACTCGACGAATTACCATCCAATTCAAGATTTCTATCGGCATCAACAGGAGGTACTTAAAACGCACCAGCAGTATCTGGCTCAGCAGATGGAATACGCTCGTGCTTTTTGGCAAGTACTCCAGCAATTTAGTCATGATTCAGACGGCAAACTGATTGATTTACCTTCAGGAATTCAACAGAATCTACAATGGTTTCATCACCACCAACAAGAAACGCTCAAGATCCATGAGCAATACTTACAAGGACAGAGCGAGCAAACCCAAATAGCTTTACAATGGGGCATTAGTGCTGAAGGTGGTGTGCCTGCTTTGCCAAGGATTTCTTCCACAAGCCCTGTTTCACAAGCAAAACCAGCCCCGCCAAATGCACTACCGAGATTTGAACCACCAGCTCCAAATTTAAATCCAACACCAACTCTTACTTTACAAGCACCTGTTGCTACACCAAATCCAACTCAACCAATCCCAGCACCACAGTCACTTGCTCCAGCTAGCTTCTCGCCCCCTACAAAAAACGAAATTACTCTCTCTCCAGAGACCCCAAACACAACATCCATTGATAAAGTACTTCTAGAAATAGTTGCTGATAAAACCGGGTATCCAACGGATATGCTGGAAATGGATATGGACTTGGAAGCGGATCTGGGTATTGACTCCATCAAAAGAGTCGAAATTCTAGGTGCACTGCAAGAAAAACTGCCTGATCTCCAAGTGCAGGCGGATGAACTAGCTGAACAAAGAACTTTGGGCCAGATCTTAGCTGTTCTGGAGCCTGAAAAGAACCATCAAAGCAGTATTATCTCAAACAACGAAAGCGCTTCCAGTTCAGAAGAATCAGCAACGGATCTCCAGGAAACCTTGTTGAATATTGTCGCAGAAAAAACAGGATATCCTAATGACATGCTCGAATTGAATATGGACTTGGAAGCTGACCTGGGTATTGACTCCATCAAAAGAGTCGAAATCCTCGGCGCTTTGCAAGAAAAACTGCCTGATCTCCAAGTGCAAGCAGATGAACTAGCTGAGCGCCGGACATTGGGTGAAATCCTTGAGACCTTTTCCTCAGACTCTCCAAAAAAAAACTCCTGAATTCTGACGACGCCCAACTAGAGCTTGGTTGGGCAGTCCTCACTCCGATCCCCCCTCCAAATCATATATCACGAAAAGTCGGTTCTGTCCTAGTCCTTCATAACGAGTCTAATGGTGGTTGCAGTACCATCCAAAAACACTGGGAATCAAAGGGCTATCAGGTTGATTCTCTTTGCATGGATCAAATTGACTGGAAGCAACACGATGATGCGATCAGTCTCAAAAAAGAAATCGATCGGATTCTAGCGAGTGATCAGATATTCCAGGGCATGATCTGGTTACATCCAAAGTTTACTGAATCTGAAGAAGGACTGGACACAAGTGGTGATGTTTGGCTTCGAAAAGCTCTAATTTTTACAGGAGCTATCAAGACAAGATTGGCTTCAGACAGCAGCATCTTGTATGTAGCCCAAGGATACGGAAAGCTTGGTTCTGGACAAAATGTCGAATTTCATGTGGCTAACGGTCTCTCTGCCCTCGCAAAAACAGTACAGGCAGAATGGGCAGAGATTCATGGGCGATTTATCGATATCCATCAAGAATTCGATTCAGCACAGTTTACTGATCTAGTGTGGCAGGAATGGAATGATCCTAATCTCAGTAGAAATCAGGTTGGTTGGGACCAAAACCTCCAAAGATGGGAATTTGAAAGAATTCTTCACACCCCTCAATTTACTCAACAGGAACTAGCTCTTTCACCAAGAGTGTGGCTTGTCAGTGGTGGAGCAAAAGGGGTCACGGCTGATTGCCTGCTAGCACTGGCTAAACACAGTCCTGACACCTTTATTCT
>WTIF01000073.1:5383-13460 GCA_011522845.1 Deltaproteobacteria bacterium | reverse complement strand
CCGTAATCACCGATTGCTGTGCGGACACCACTAACGACAACGACTTCTCTTGAAGTACCCATGATTTTCTCCTGATGAAGAGGTTTTTTTGAGGAAAGATTTTCTTGTAGAGTTGATTTCAGCTTAAATCAAAATATCAACAATCTAGCAAATTGGGTAAGCTGCAAATTGCTTCAATGTATGAAAACTATTTTTCGAATAAGAGTGGCTGAATGGTCTGGGATTCGGTTTTAGTCGAATGGGGACTCTGGGGTTTATTTCTGAGCGCGTTTCTTTCGGCTACCCTCTTGCCAGGAAGCTCTGAGGTTTTGCTCGCTGGCTTACTGCTTTCTGGGACTCATTCCGAATGGAAACTCTTGTTTTGGGCGACCCTTGGAAATGTGCTTGGTTCCCTTTTGAACAGGGAATTCGGTGCTGGAATTCTACGAGGGTGGGGAGCTAAGTGGTTGGGAATCACTCAGCAAAGATGGTCACAAGCTGAAGGCTGGTTTCAAAAATATGGGCAGTGGAGCTTGTTACTGGCCTGGTTGCCTATCATCGGAGATCCATTAACCATTGTCGCTGGGGCCTTGGGTATTTCAAGAACTCGCTTTGTTATTCTAGTGACTCTTGGAAAGGCTGCACGCTATTGGATCCTCATCTATATGATGGAACTTGGTTCAACCTCATAATTTTTTGAAAAATCAACTTCAGATCCTGAGCCAGATCAGTTGCTAACATTAACTCAACAAATGATTCTGGGTAAGCAAAATAAAACAAAGAAAGAAGTCTCTCGGTGTCCTAAATTGCTGAACTTAGAAAACGCTCTGGATTTGAAGACGTTCTCTGGATGCAGAACGCCCTGTGGCTGGTTATTCAGCGCGAATGGCAAGATGATCCAAAAGATCATGTGAAGTTGTTGTCTTACAACACCGATTCTAGGGAATGGGGAGCTGGTTACTACAAAAGGCCAAACCAAGCAAAAGCTGGGTGGACATGTCATAGATTGTTACCAACATTCGGGGGATTTGTCGTGGAAAAGATTGAAAGGCTTGCCATCACTACGGATGGATAGATGTTTGTTTCTATTGATAATGACGGGGTAAACGAAAGCTCGGGTCAAACGTTCTTCTGGTCAATCGGCAAGATTCATTAAGCAGGAGACTTATGCGAAATTTGGAGAGGACCCAAAGTGAGAACTTTTTTGGATGTACCTCTCCAATTCAAGTCATCAGAAATCGCTGTCAGGAGGGCTGTCAGGATCGAATCCTTCAATCTCCATTCCCAAAGAAAGATTCATCTGAACAAGAATGGCTTTGATTTCATTTAAGGATTTCCGACCAAAGTTTTTCATTTGAAGCAGTTCATTTTCACTTCGTTGAACCAATTCTCCAATGAAGTCAATCTTCGCATTTTGAAGGCAGTTGATCGAGCGCACCGAAAGCTCCAGTTCACTCACAGGACGATACAAGTCTGGAGACAATGGCACAGGATCATCAGTTTCTTGGCGATGCATGGGAATCGCTGAAATGTTTTCATCAAAATGAATGAAAAGTCCTAACTGCTTTCTTAACACCCAAGCCGCCCGATCTAGACTATCCTGAGGACTGATGGTCCCAGAAGTCCATATTTCAAAGATCAGACGATCGTAATCGGTCCTTTGATCCACGCGTGCATTTTCCACCTCGTATCGAATTTCTCGAATTGGAGAATGGTAAGAATCCAGGTAAAGCGTCCCCTTGGGCAATTTCATTTTTTCATTCTCTTCAGCAGTCACATAACCGCGGCCTTTGTTGACATACAATTTCATTTGTAAGCCAACGCCTTTTTCCAGTTGGAGAATTTCTTTATTTGGGTTTCGGACTTTGATTTCACCATTTGCAGCGAGGTCACTCCCCGACAATTTTCCACCCGGAGCAATTGTGAGATCCAGTTCAACCAGCCCTTCTTCTTGATGGTTGACTTCAACTTCCTTTAAATTCAGAAGTAAATTCATCAATCCCCCTTGAACCCCCTTCAGTTCATCTGTGGACTTTTTCACTCCATCTATCTTCACAGCCACGATCGCACTCCCATTCATGGAAGCGAGCAGGGTCTTTCGCAGTGAATGGCCCAGAGTGACAGCGTACCCTTGCTCTAGTGGTTCAATCGTGAATCTTCCGTAAGAAGAAGTGAGAGTTCGGTGATCAACCCGCATTCTGCTTGGCATCGCAAGGTTGGTCCAATTCTGAACATAGATTTCAGGTGCTTGGTGGCTCTGGGGCAGGCTGACCTCAGACAAAAGCTTGAGGTTGCTCATATTTCTCCGTAAGGCAAGGGCGGAAAATAAATGAAGCCGATTCATTGCAAAACTTGTTTGGGATGCTAGTTCGGTTTAGAAAAGCTTTGCATTGATTTCAGCTTTCGTGATGAAAGCGAGTTTATCTCCGAAGGGGATTTAACTGAATGTGTGGGAAGATAAACATTACAATATAAATTCATTTATTTAGTCTGTCAAGAAGATGAAAAACTGATAGAAAGTTTATCCAATCCTAAAACTCTCTTAAAGGAGAAGGTCCATGCCAATCGAATCAGCAAGAGTAGAATACAGTGCTGGCTCAACAGTGATGAAGAGCTTTATTTCAAAACCAGAAAAGGCGGAATATGCTTATCCAGGGGTACTGGTTTTCCCTGAATGGTGGGGGCTCACAGATTATCTTGAACTCAGAACCAAACAATTGGCTGAGCTTGGTTATGTGGCAATGGCTGTTGATATGTATGGGGAAGGTAAAATCGCCTCTGATCCAGCAGAGGCTGGTTCATTGATGAATGGAGTCCTCAGCAAAATGGAGGATGGTGAAGCAAGAGTTCTTGCAGCAATGGACTTTCTGAAAAGTCAGCCTGAAGTAGATGCTAACCGATTAGGTGCGATTGGATATTGTTTCGGAGGAGCAATAGTTTTACATGCAGCAAGAAAAAGTTGGCCACTTCGGGCAGTCGCAAGCTTCCATGGTGCTTTGGGAGCCAATCATCAGGCAGAATCAGGAGATGTTCATACAAAAATTCTGGTTTGTCACGGGGAAGCGGATGCAATGGTAACTTCTGAAAATGTGCAGGAATTTAGCAGAGAAATGGATCGCCTTGGTGCTGATTATCTAATCAAAACCTATCCTGATGCACTTCATGGTTTCACAAATCCAGCAACTACTGCACTGGGTCAAAAATATGGGATCCCCGTCGGTTACAACGAGTCAGCTGACCGTCAATCCTGGGAGGAACTCAAAGATTTTCTAAGCGAGCATTTATAAATTTTTAGAGATCCGGACGGCTAATGATTTTTTTGCGTGGTGGTCCGATGGTTTCTCTTTCGATCAGAAGCGTTTTTAAAACTGTGATTTGATCGTTCTTTGAGTCTGTTTCACCAAGGAGTCCCATGATCATCTCACAGGCAATTTTTCCTGCCTCAGTAGTTTCATTGGATACACTGGTTAACGGAGGGTTTGTGAAAGGGGAAATTGAATTATCACATCCAACGATACTAAAAGAGTCTGGCACCCCCAATGCCCGCGAACTGAGTTCAGTCATAATTCCGTGAGCAATCAGGTCATTGAATGCAATTGCTCCTGTTACCCCGCTGCTCATCATCTGATCCACCACGGCTTGACCTGATTCCAATGACGGTTTCTCAGTCGGAATGACGACGAGTTGTAACCCCAGTTCATTTGTCATCTCAGAAATTGCTGCCTGCCTTTGCTTGTTGGTCCATGTCACAGATGGTCCACTCAAGTAAGCGATTTCCTGATGACCCTGATGGGCCAACAATCTTACCGCTTGTTTCAAACTTGACCCCGCATCAATCAAAACTCTTGGAATCCCCGGAACATCCCGATTTACTAAAACTATTGGAATTTTTTCTACCAACCCTTGCAACCGATCTTCAGGCATTCGTGAGGAAATCAGAATAACCCCCTCCACTTTCCCAGCAAATCTTTCGATTAATTTTTCTTCCTTCAGCCCACTTTCTTCAAAGTCAGCCAAGAATACGCAGTAGTCTAGGTTTTCTGCAGCTAATTGAGCGGATCGAATCATGGGAGGAAAATAAGGGTTTGCTACATCTGGAACCAGAAAAGCAATGTTCCCTGTTTTCCCTGTACTCAACGCTCTTGCGCTGGAATTTGGAACGTAGCCTAGTTCCTCCGCGACTCTTTTGATTCGTAAAACAGTCGTTGCGCTTAAGAGTTCAGGCCGGGTGAACGCTCTGGAAACGCTTGAGCGGGCGACACCAGCACGTTCAGCAATTTCTGAAATTGTAGGAACCCTAGACTTTGAAGACATCTGTCCTTAGATTGGAGAAAATTTTTTCTCCATAATATTTCTCTTCTTTCGCAAGTCAAACTGTTGACATGCAACCGGTTGCAGGGTATGGTTCGACGCTTTCAAGATAGCTACATCTAAATTTCTCAGCTAATTGGTAGTTGATGGCAAACAAAAAAAAAGTTGGCCTAATCGGATTGGGTGATATGGGCAGTGGGATGGCCAAGAACTTGATCCAGAATGGTTTCGAAACCTTTGGCTTTGATCTCAGTGTCCAGCGTTCGGAAGCTTTTAAAGCGCTTGGTGGAAATGCCGCCGCTGACCCACATGAAATGGGTTCATTGGTCGATGCAGTCTTCATCATGGTGATGAACGGTAGGCAGGTGGAGGATGTGATCTTTGGAGACCGAGGTCTGATTCATTCCATGAAACCTGGCTCAGGGATCATCGTCACGGCCACCATCAAGGCTTCCGAAATTCGTGCAGTCGCAGGGCAACTACAAGGAAGCAAAATCCAGTTGATTGATTCTCCAGTCAGTGGAGGATTTCCTGGGGCACAGAGCGGGACCTTGACCATGATGGCTGCAGGATCAGAGGATTCATTGAATCAATTTGCTCCCGTAATGGAAGCGGTTAGCAAAACGATACACCGGGTGGGTGCTGAAGCTGGAATGGGTCAGACGGTTAAGGCCTGTCTGCAATCCTTGATTGGATCTGCCTTTAGCGCAACATTTGAAGCCGCGGCTCTGGCAGCCAAAGCTGGAGTGGATGGAGAAGTACTGCACAAGGTCTTCAGTACATCAGGGGCAGGTTGTGGCGTTGTCAATACAGCTTTGGAAAACATCATTGATCGCAAATTTGAAGGAACCGGAAGTCACATCAATACCATGTACAAGGACCTGACAATTGTAATGGACATGGCCAGAGAGTTGGGAGTCCCTCTAAATACCGCAGGTTGTGCCATGCAGCTTTTCCAGGCTGGAAAGACGAAATACCCCAACGGAGATAATTGGATTGTTACCAAGGTGATCGAAGAAATTGTTGGGGCAGAGTTGCACAGAAAATCATCAATTAAGTGAGTTTATGAAAACTGGTGTTATTACGGATGGAATTAGCCGTGATTTTGAACATGCGCTGAACGTGATGGATGAATTTGGGCTCCAATTCGCTGAACTTCAGTTCGTCTGGGACAAGGAAGTAGGGTTCCTGGAGGATGCTGAGGTACAAAAGGTCAACGAATTATTGGATCTGCATCAGATTAAGGTTTCCAACATCTGTCATCATATTTTTGCTGGAATGCCGATGACAACGAAACCGGGTGAGCCATTGCATATTCAGCACTTGGATCGCTTAAAACGTTGTATGGAGATCGCTCATGCTGTTGGATCTCCAAATGTGCGGATACTCTCGCCAAAAAAAGAGCAAATCCTCTTTGGGGCTCATGGCGCTGAAAAGTGGAATGTTGCCAAGGGTGCATGGGATGCCTTACTCCCAATCATTGCGCCAGCACTGGAAATTGCTAAAGATGCAGGCAAGCAACTCGTTGTGGAAACGGGCAACGGAACCATGGTGAATTCATCCTGGACAGCAAGAAAATTAATTGATGATCTTGATGCCAAGGAAACACTCAAAGTGCTCTGGGATCCAGCAAATAACTGTTGGTGCCATGAAACCGCTTATCCTGATGGATATGAACTTTTAAGAGAGGGTTTCATCGCGCACATCCATATCAAGGACGTCTATGCGGACACTCCAAGGGCGTATCTGGAGGTTCGTGAAATGGGCAAGGGCCAACTGGCTGATCAATTCAAGCCGATGGCAGAGGCACTCCATCGGGACAACTACGAGGGTGTGATTTCTTTTGAAAGCGTCTATCACCCTGGCGATGGGGACTTTGAAGCAGGGTTCCGAAAGAATATTCCAACCTTCCTTGAATACTTTGGATGAGTTTGGACAAAAATAATAGAATTGCTCAACTCGAGGCGCTTGCAGGTAAGCTTGCAGTTGCTTGGCTAAATCAATCATTGATTGAGGATCTAGCCAAATATGAATTGCCCCAGAATCGAACGGAAGCATATCTGGCTCAAGACCTGATGAGTAAGCAGATCGGTCAATCGATCACGGGTTGGAAAGTTGGCGCTACCAGTGCCAAAATGCGAGTACTGGATGGGCACACGGATGTGATTCCCGGTCGGATTTTTAAGTCGGTTACTTATCACGGCAGGCAAGTCAAATTGCCAATTGAAAGGTTCCCAAGAGCTCGTGTGGAGACAGAGTTTGCGTTCAGACTTCTGGCAGACTGCCCAATTGACCAAGCACCTTGGTCTGCTGAAGATTTGATTGAGCGGGTAGTTCTGCATCCCGCAATTGAGATCATCGGAAATCGTCATGTTTTGCCGAACGGTAGCAAAGAGCAAAAGTCATTGATGACCATTGCGGATAATGGTGGAGGGATCGGTTTTGTTTTTGGCGAAGCTTATGAGAACTGGCAGGACCTAGATTTTCAAAATCATCACATTCAACTGTCTGTAGATGGTAGCGAGCCAGCTGAGAATTTCCTTGGAGAACTTCGTGGTGTGCCTCTCAATGCATTGGCAGAACTGCTAAACCATCTAGCTCAGCGGGGGTATTCACTGCATGTTGGTGATTATGTCTCGACGGGTGCAGCAACAGTCCCTCAGCCCTTTCAAAAAGGCTCGGTTGTGAATGCTGACTTTGGAAACGCTGGTTCGATTACCCTTCAATTTGGTTAATGGATGTCACTGAAAGCAGATGTTTTGATTGTTGGAGCAGGTGGAATGGGAGCTTTATTCGGCTCTATTCTGCAGGCAGGGGGGCTAGAGGTAGTTCTTCAGGATACCAATCACGAACATGTTGAGGCAATTCAGCGAGACGGATTACAGATCAAAGGCTTTGGTGGAGATCGAAAGGTTGAAATAACTGCCATCAGTGATCCAGGCCAAATTCAATCAGCTGATTTGCTGCTTTTCCAATGCAAAGGAAATGCATCCAGAGAAGCTGCTCAGCGGGTCAAACATCTTACCAAACAAGGGGCAGTCTGTATCAGTTTTCAGAATGGGCTGGGCAACGAGGAAGTCATTTCTGAAGAAGTTGGATCTGAGAATGTGCTAGGGGGCTTGACTACGATGGCGGGTTTTATGACTGGACCTGGCCAGATCCATGATTTTTCAAGGGTCCCATCTTACATTGGTGAGATGGAAGGTGGAATCTCAGAAAGATCAAATCTCATCGCAGAGAAGCTTTCCAAAGCAGGTTTAGAAACCCACGCTGTTCCCAACATTCAATTGGAAATTTGGAAAAAACTATTGGGTAACATCTCGATGAGTGCCCTGTCGGGACTGACCAATCTTAAAGTGGCTCCCTTGATGGCAATTTCAGAGTTGCGAGCTGTCAGTTTTCAAGCGATGGAAGAAGCACTCTCAGTTGGTTTGGCGCTCGGTTTACCCCTTGAAAGAGATGCCGTGGTAAAAGGTATGGAAATGATCTCTCAGCCTGGAGGAACAGGTGATAATAAGTCCTCACTGTGTGTGGATTTACTGAATCAAAGGCGCTCAGAAGTTGATTTTATCTATGGGAAAGTGATTGAGATTGGGGAAAGTAAAGGGATTCCAACTCCCACGTTAAAGACACTTCACGCGCTTGTGAAAGGTGTGGAATCGCATTTTGGTTAATCTTTTATGAAAAGACTTTCAGGGAAAAACGCATTTATTTCAGGAAGTTCTCGTGGGATTGGCCTGGCTTGCGCCAAGGCTCTTGCTGAGCAAGGGGCGAATGTTTTCCTAGT
>WTIF01000073.1:0-5283 GCA_011522845.1 Deltaproteobacteria bacterium | reverse complement strand
GAAGAGATGATTGATGGCTTCGCCCTAAAATTTCATGGCGCAGTTCGACTTTGTCGTCAGTTGTGGCCCTCTCTGAAACAATCAAAGGGCACAGTCATCAACATCGTTGGAGGAGCAGCCCGTTCTCCTTCCAGGGACTTCATGGTGGGAGGTTCTGTCAATGCAGCACTAGCAAACTTTTCCAAAGCCCTTGCTGCTCAGGGCTTAGTGGATGATGTAAATGTCAACTGGATTCTCCCTGGAATGACCGAAACTGAGCGCATGGAAAGACTGCTGGAAGGCAAAGCAAAGATGCAGAACAAGACCAAGGAGGAGGTGCGCGCAGATTCCATCCGCCTCGAAGGCATCCGCAGATTGGGACTACCGGAAGACGTCGCGGAATTGGTTGTGTTCCTGTGTTCCCCAGCAGCACGCCACATACAGGGCGCAGGAATTCCAGTAGATGGGGGAGCTGGGAAGGGCTATTACTGATGAGTCGTCAAGATTACCAATGAAAGTGCAATTCCTCTCAGCCACAGAGGCGATTGAACTCATCCCTGATGAAGCCACAGTTGGCCTGATTGGAGGAGGTGGAGGACTAGTAGAAGCGACTCTACTCCATCATCATGTGGAAAAAAGATTTTTGGCTTCAGGCCATCCGAAAAAGTTAACCTGCGTTCACGCACTTGGAATTGGAGATCGAAAAGAAAGAGGCTTGAATCGTTTTGCTCACGAGGGGCTCGTTCAAAGAGTAATTGGAGGACACTGGGTTTGGTCACCTCGGATGCAGCAATTAGCGAAGGACAACAAAATTCAAGCCTATGTGTTGCCTGGCGGTGTGATCATGCAGTTAATGAGAGAAGTGGCTGCCAAGCGTCCTGGTTTGATTACCCATGTAGGATTGGGGACTTTTGTTGATCCAACCCTGGGTGGTGGAAAAATGAACCAGGCTGCACAAGAAGATCTGGTTGAGCGAATTGAAATTGATGGCATGACTTACCTCCGTTATCTGCCCATCCAGGTGAATGTAGCCTTATTGAAAGGCTCGAAAGCCGACGAGGAAGGCAACATCTCACTCGATGAGGAGCCTGCTAATGTCGATATTTACGCAATGGCAGCGGCAGCTCATAACTCAGGGGGAAAGGTAATCTTTCAAGTTCGTGAGAAAGTTCGCAAAGGAGAATTGGGAGCAAGACAAGTCCGGGTGCCTTCTGCTTTGGTAGATGTGGTTGTAGTTGATCCCGATCAACGCCAGGGTTACGAACTAATCTACGATCCGTCGATTTCGGGAGAACAACAGGATGCTAAGTATCAGAGTGAAAAACCTGCATTCTCTGTAAGGCTCGCAATTGCTCGCCGGGCACGTCTTGAGCTTTTCAAGGGCGCTGTGATCAATTTCGGATTTGGCATTCCGGATCAAGTTGCTGCATTGATCGCCCAATCTGGAGAGTCTGAAAATTATTTCCAGACTATTGAGCATGGAACTTACGGAGGGAATTTATTGACAGGGAACCTCTTTGGTTACGCCAAGAATCCGACCTGTATGATCGATGGCCCATCGCAGTTTGATTTTTATTCAGGAGGTGGACTTGATATCGCCTTTTTGGGATTTGGGCAAATCGATCAAGAAGGGAACGTCAATGTTTCTAAACTGGATGGTGTGACCGTAGGACCAGGCGGATTCATTGATATCGCTCAAAACGCAAAAAAAGTTGTTTTTTGCGGCACCTTCGACACCAAGGGATCTAAACTGAGAACGGGCGCTGGAGAACTGATTGTCGAAAAACCCGGTGAAATTAGGAAATTAGTTCAGCAAGTTGATCAGATCACATTCTCTGGGAAACAAGCGCTCAACCAAAATCAGGAGGTGATCTACGCTACTGAAAGAGCATTGTTCCGGTTAACAGAAGCAGGGCTTGTATTGGAAGAGTTGGCTCCTGGGGTTGGGTTAGAAAAAGATGTTCTTCAACAAATGGACTTTGTTCCGCTCATCTCAAAGCAATTGAAGAGAATGGATTCAAGTTTTTTCATGGAACAAGGTTGAGGCCGGTCAAACTGTCAATAGTCGGGATGGGGATGATTGGGAAACGTCATCTTCAAGCCATGAAAACAATTGAGGAAGCTGAACTAATCGCAATCGTGGATCCAGCTGAACCGGCCAAAGCGATGGCGCTCAATGAAGGTGTTCCATGGTTTGCGACAATTGAGGAAATGCTCGCTGAAGTGGTACCCAATGGTGTGATTGTCAGTACACCGACAGAAATTCATCTGGAGCCCACCATCAAAGCTCTAGAAGCTGGCTGCCATGTACTTGTCGAGAAACCGATTGCAGCCAATCTGGATGAGGCAAATGAGATTCAGAAAGTTGCAGAAAGAGTAAACCGAAATGTCATGGTGGGTCACCATCGTCGCTACTATGGGTTGATGGAACTGGCACGAGAAATCGTGTCTTCTGAAAAGCTTGGCAGATTGCTCGCTGTCCATGGTCAGTGGACTAGCCGCAAGGCGGATGATTACTACATTCCGAAATGGAGGCAACAACGTTCATCTGGTCCCGTTCTGATCAATTTGATTCATGAAATGGACATACTTCGATTCATTTGCGGTGAAATTGAATCTGTTACAGCCCAGCTTCAATCAGGTTTTCGAGGTCATCTTAAAGAAGAAACGGCAGCAATCGTTATTCGGTTCCAAAGCGGGGTGCTAGGAACCTTCTTGCTCTCCGACGCAACTCCCAGCCCGTGGAATTGGGAGCACGCGACAGGCGAAAATGTTAATTTTCCTCGAACAGGTCAGAACTCTTATCGCTTCCTAGGCTCGGAGGGTTGTTTGGATTTTCCGAATTTGAGAATCTGGACTTCAAAGGGCACTCCGGATTGGAATCATTTGATGGATTTTGAGGATAGAAACGTCCCCTTAGAAGACGCTTACATCTCTCAATTGCTCCATTTTTGTCGAGTGATCAAACAAGAAGAAACGCCACGAATCACAGCCAAGGATGCAACTGAGACACTTGCTGCGACTTTGGCAGTCTTTGATTCTGCTGAACAGCAAAGGACCATTACATTGTGAGCTATCAGTTCATCAAGGTGGTGGTCACAGGTGATGTAATGGAAATCACCATTCAACGCCCGGAGGTGCTTAACGCTTTGAACAGAAAAGCTCATGCAGAGCTAGCAGATGCTTTTGATCGATTTGCAGAAAATTCAGCGCTGAATATTTCGGTTTTGAAGGGATCTGGAGAGAGAGCCTTTTGTGTGGGCTCCGACTTAAAAGAAAGGGCAGAGGTTGGCTCTGATCAGATGCCACCCAGCGGTTTTGCAGGCCTCACAGAGCGCTTTGACTTAGACAAACCAGTGATAGCACTGGTAAATGGAGATGCGATTGGTGGAGGCTTAGAAATTATACTAGCTTGTGATCTTGCGATAGCTGTGGATACTGCGCGTTTTGGTTTGCCAGAGCCGAAAGTTGGTTTAGCGGCAAGTGGTGGTTTGCACCGTCTTGCTCGTCAGCTTCCTTTAAAGCGGGCTATGGAGATTGCTTTGAAGGGTCAGCTCTTTGGTGCTGCCGAAGCGAGGGAACTTGGGCTGATTAATGAGATTGTCCCCAGACAGAGTCTTGAAGACACGAAAAAAAGGTATCTGTCAGATTTGAAAGAATGTTCTCCTTTAGCTTTGAGAGCTACCAAACAAATGATGCTACAAGGGCTTGCACAAGGATCCTTAGAAAATGCTTTCAGTGCCCACTACCCTTGCTTTCAACAAATGCTTTCAAGTGAAGATGCTAAAGAAGGGGTTCAAGCATTTGCCGAGAAAAGAAAGCCTGTTTGGAAGTGTAGATAGTTCTGTAAAATTATTAGATTCAGGTATCTATCCATGCCAGTTTGCAACAGATGTGAGAAGAAATTCGATGTGGAAACAGCTCCAGGAGCTTTGATGTTTGGGCACCCGTCTACTGTTACCGAGGCGGTACCCGTTTGGAAGGCTCATATTTGCCAGGAGTGTGAGACAGAGATGGTGGCTGAATTCAAGCGCAAGCCGTTGATGGAGGATCCTGAAAAAACATGACGAAGCCTTTCTACGTTGAGGTCGGTCAAACTTCGACTTTCTCAAAGACTGTTTCAGAGAGTGATGTCTATCTCTTTGCTGGGATCACAGGGGATTTTTCTCCGAACCATGTGAACAAGCAGTATATGGAGAAATCATCGTATGGAAAGCTGATGGCTCATGGTGCGCTACTGGTCGGTTTCATGTCCACAGTTTCAACATTGGCGATTGCGAATACTAGAGAGGCTAAGGAGACCCCTGTTTCTGTTGGATATGATCGAGTTCGATTTCTTAAACCGGTCTTCTTGGGGGATACGGTTACCTTGACTTACCGAATTGCGGAGATAGATCACTCTCGGAAGCGGTCATATGCTGATATTGAAGTAGTGAACCAAGAAAAAGAACTGGTTGGTGTCGGGAGACACATTCTTCAGTGGGTTCCGAATTCTTCGTCAGATGTGGAAACCCAGTGAGTTTTGACCTGGAAGGACAGCGCTTCGTGATAACAGGTGCTGGAAGAGGAATCGGCAAAGCAATTGGAAAGAGATTCACCGAATTGGGTGCAAGGGTATCTGGATGGGATTTAAATTTAGTAGACATCGCCTCAGATCCTGATTTTGAGCATAGCGTACGAGTGGATGTGACTGATGAAGCATCGGTTGCCAAGGGTATTGAGGCAAGCTTGGGTGCACTTGGAGGCTTGGAAGGATTGATAGCCAGCGCAGGAATTAATGGGCCAACGAAACCGACTTGGGAATATTCTCTTTCGGATTGGCAGCAAGTTCTGGATGTTGATTTAACCGGAGTCTTCCTTTCTGTCAGATCAGTACTTCCCCATTTGCGCTCTACTGGTTACGGCAGGGTCGTCATTATTGCTTCAGTAGCGGCAAAAGATGGGAATCCAGGGGCGGTTGCTTATGGTGCCGCAAAGGCAGGGGTTGTCGGGTTTGCCAAGGGGCTCGCCAGAGAGCTTCAACCCTCGCAGATCACGGTCAACTGCATAACGCCTGCGATTACTGAAACAGATCTTTTGAACGGAATGTCTGAAGATTATATCAAAGAGAAAAAAGCTCTGATCCCAATGGGACGATTTTGTTCAGTGCAAGAAATTGCTGATATGACTGCTTGGGTTGCTAGCCCAAGATGTTCATTTACAACGGGGCAACTTTTTGATGTCACAGGTGGACGGGCCAAGCATTGATAAGTAGAACGCTCACACTGGATGATCTAAATATTCATCAGGTTTGTGTTTCCAAAC
>WTIF01000236.1 GCA_011522845.1 Deltaproteobacteria bacterium | reverse complement strand
TAGTCAGGGATTGTTACACTGCCCGTTTGTGAACTGCCCGACAAAACTGACTTATCTGGGTACGGACGACGGTGGTACAACCGTGATTGCTGGTAGCCACAAGATGGTCGATATTTCAGAGAAATTGTTGATCGAAGCTGTCAAGGAAAGACCCGAGTTGCGACATCAAGTTGTCGCTCCGGCAGGCTCCACCCTACTTTTTTTCGAATCAACGATTCACGCGGGTGGGATCAATCGATCTGGGAAAGATCGCTTGTTGATTCTGGGTGGATACACACCGGATTTCTTTCAGCCTTGGTTTGATTACGAACCAAATCCTGAGTTTTTGGGAACCCTTTCTGCTGAAGAAAAGCCTTTTTACAATGGCAGCCGCAAGTATCACTGGCGCAAGATGAATCGAGATTTAACGAACCCCAAGGTTTAAACACACAACTGAAAAAGTAGCACATGCGAATCGCTTTTATTGGTGCTGGTAGCGTTGGCTTCACACAGAAACTGGTTCGGGATATTCTCACTGTTCCTGAACTACAAGAGACGGAATTCTCCCTCCAAGATATCTCTCAAGATAATCTTGAGATGGTGAAACAACTGCTTGAAAAGGATATCTCCGCAAATGAATTACCAGCAAAGGTCTTTTCCACCACAGATCGAGCAGAGGCACTAGCTGGGGCAAAGTATGTCATCAATTGCTCTCGAATTGGCGGTTTGGAAGCCTTCCGACATGATATTGAAATCCCCTTAAAGTACGGAGTGGATCAGTGCGTTGGTGACACAGTTTGTGCTGGTGGAATCCTTTACGGGCAGCGAAGCATCCCTGCAATTCTAGATTTTTGTGAGGACATTCGCAGCTATGCTGAGACCGACGCACTCTTTCTGAATTATGCCAACCCAATGGCGATGAACACCTGGGCTGCCTTAGATTATGGGAAGGTCAACACGATTGGTCTCTGTCATGGAGTGCAAGGAGGCGCAAAGCTTATCTCAGAAGTACTGGGAGCAGAAGATCCAAAGGACTTGGAATATGTCTGCAGCGGGATCAACCACATGACCTGGTACATCCAACTCAAAATTCGTGGTCGTAGCATTGAGAAAGCAGAACTGCTGGAGGCATTCCGCAAACATCCAAAGTACTCAAACCAGGAGAAAGTCAGAATTGATGTGCTGGAGCGATTCGGAGTTTTTTCAACGGAGAGCAACGGACATCTGAGCGAGTATCTTCCCTGGTATCGAAAACGACCTGAAGAAATCAACTCGTGGATTGACTTGTCAGACTGGATTCACGGTGAAACCGGGGGTTACTTACGAGTTTGTACAGAGCGTCGTAATTGGTTTGAAGATGATTTTCCAAGATGGCTGGACCAAGCAGGGTTGCCATTGGAACAATACGAGCGTTCAACAGAACACTGTAGCTACATCATCGAGGCTCAAGAAACTGGTAGAGTGTACAGAGGGCATTTCAACACCAAAAATAATGGTGTAATCAAAAATCTACCGGATGATTGCATCATTGAATCTACCGGATTCGTTGACCTCTTTGGGATGCACATGGCTTCAGGGATCGAATTACCGATGGGTTGTGCCTCTGCCTGCAGAACTTCGATTGACGTCCAACGAATGTCAGTTGAGGCCGCAATGAAGGGTGATGTGGATTTACTCAAGCTAGCTGTTCTGCATGATCCTCTGGTGGGAGCTGTTTGTTCACCAGAAGAAGTATGGGCCATGGTCGATGAAATGTTGATCGCCCAAGCTCAATGGCTCCCTCAATACGAGGAGGCGATTGAACCCGCCCGACAAAGACTTTCAAAAAACACTGTCAAAACCCGAACCTGGGCGGGAGCAGCCCGCAAGAAGGTTCGTAATGTTGCTGAACTGAAAGAGGATGTCCACGCCAGTCTAATGGTCGAGGATGACGCTTTTCAGCCCTAAGTAGTCGCTGAAGCGACTGCTCTACCCCACTTGGCAGGCTACTGCCAAGTATAACGGTGAGCCCTGATGGGGTCCCCATTACCGTCACAACGGAGGAAAGTTATGGCTTATCCTGAGTTCCAGATCAACGAGGAGAAAATCCTTTCTCTTTGCGAGTCTGCTGAAAAAAAATCAGAGCCGCTTAGCGTCCTGAATAAAATTGGTAATCACGCCAAAAAAATCGCAGTCACTGCTGCCATGGGACTTTCGGTAGCGGGTGCCTCAACAGCTGTGGCTGATCGAATACCAGCTGAAAAAAGCATGGCAACCCTTAAGTGGGATTTAGTCGGCCAGAGCGATCTATGGGAGTACAAAGCTTTGCCAAGTTACAATGAGGCACCATTTTTATCTGAGATGGTAAAAAGCGGATCGCTTCCTCCAGTTAAAGACCGGCTGCCAAAAGAGCCGTTGGTCATGAAAACTGGGGCCATGATTGATGGAACCGGTGAGTACGGCGGTGTATTCCGACACGTAATCGGTGGTCGCCCGGAAGGCTGGAACTGGTTAGCTGGTCAGCATCAGGGCTGGGGTGGTATCAACATCACCTTGCAAGAGTGCCTAGTTCGCCAAGGGCCATTGTGGCAGGTGAAGCCGGAGGAGCAGAACGGACCTCTTCCTAATCTGGCAAAAAGTTGGTCCTGGAATGCCAACAAGACTTCTCTGACTATGAACCTCGTCGAGGGCGTAAAGTGGTCGGATGGAGATGCCTTTGATGCGGAAGATCTCCGCTTCTGGTGGGAAGACAACGTTCAGGATGAGAAAGTCACTTCTAGGATGCCAAAAGATGGGATGGGAGTGGGCACCACCATGAGTGTAGTGGATCCTTACACTATTCGATTTGACTTTAAGGAGCCTCAAGGACCCGCTCGGGTTAGCGCGTTGGCATACATTCAAGGTTGCCCAGGACCTTCACATATTCTGAAAGATCATCACCCACGTTACAACCCCCAAAAGTCTTATGAGGACTACAAAAATGCCCAACCAGCGGATGATTTGAAAAACGTAGTGTCCCTAGGGATGTTCGTTGCGGTTGTGCATGCACCAGATCAGATCGTAATCATGCGTCGCAATCCCTACTACTGGAAGGTTGATGAGAAAGGGAACCAGCTTCCTTATATGAATGAGATGCACTTCAAACTTTCAACCTGGTCTGATCGTACATCGCAAGCTGTTGCGGGTACAGGTGACTTCTCCAACATGGAGAATCCAGGCAACTATGTTGAAGCGTTAAAGCAGTCCCAGAGTGCTGATGCTCCAACCAAGGCTCAGTTTGGTCCACGAGTACTCGGCTGGAACCTGGAGTTCAACTATTCAATGGATGTTGGTGTCGAGAACGATGTAGACCGTGAGCTTCGCAGTTTCTTCAGAGATGTAAAATTCCGCGAAGCCATCAGCCATGCGATTGATCGCAGCGCAGTTGGACAGTCGATCGCTCGTGGTCCAT
>WTIF01000127.1 GCA_011522845.1 Deltaproteobacteria bacterium | reverse complement strand
TCTTGTCGGAGAATCGGGTTGCGGGAAATCGATGACAGCCTTGTCAATGATGGGGCTGCTTTCGAACAAAATAATTGCTGAACATCAAGGAGAACTCCTGTGGAGAGGTGAAAATCTTTCCAATGCTTGCAATCAACGATGGCGCAAGTTGCGCGGAAAAGAAATGGCAATGATCTTTCAGGAACCGATGACTGCCTTGAATCCTGTTCTGACGATTCATGAGCAACTTGATGAAGTGCTGAAGGAACATTCTTCATTAGGAAATCAAGACCGCAGAAAGAAAATTTCTGACCTTTTGAGACAAGTAGGGCTTCGTGATGTTGAAAGCAAGCTAGAGTGGTATCCACATCAGTTCTCTGGGGGTATGCGACAGAGAGTGATGATCGCCATGGCACTCGTCTGTGAGCCGGATTTATTAATCGCTGATGAGCCAACAACCGCTTTGGATGTGACTACGCAAGCACAGATTCTCAGGCTGATCAAAAATCTTCAAAGAGAACGCAAGATGGCCTTGCTTTTCATCTCACATGATTTGGATGTTGTCGGCTTTCTCGCAGACCGAGTTGTGATTATGTATGCTGGAGAAGTAGTCGAAGATCTACCGGTTGAACAATTGGAGAGCCCTGCACATCCCTACACCATTGCTCTTCAGCAAGCTCGGCCCCGGCCTGGAAAAGCCAATGTTGATTTTGAACCAATCCCGGGGACCCTGCCTCAACCCGGGTCCGTCCTGATAGGATGTCGATTCAGGGATCGATGCTCAAAAGCGAATAAACAGTGTGAAATCAATCCTCCTTGGCAGGGCCATAATCACCAACATCAGGTGCGTTGCTGGCATCCAAAAATTTAGAAGAGAGAAGTGAATGGCGACAATGACAATCGAAAATCTTGGTTTTCCTTGGGCCACAAGAGATCCATTTCTATTTTGTGTTCATCATCTGGACTTTTATCCCAAGGGAAATGGTAGAGGAGGACCTGCAGCCTCACTCAGAGGACGTCAGATCGGAAATGATTTTATCATCAAAGACGGTTGGAGAATGTACCATGGAGCTAAAATTCCTGGGTTCCCAGCGCACCCACATCGTGGTTTTGAAACGGTGACAGTTGTTCAGAGAGGAATGGTGGACCATGCTGACTCGATGGGAGCTGCGGGTCGTTATGGTGGTGGTGATGTTCAGTGGATGACAGCTGGATCTGGGGTTCAGCACTCGGAAATGTTTCCGCTGCTGGAAGAGAATCAAGGTAACACTTTGGAATTATTCCAAATCTGGCTCAATCTACCTAAGCATCGAAAAATGGTTGATCCCAACTTTAAAATGCTCTGGGCGGAGACAATTCCAACAAGCACTTTTGAAGACGAAGCAGGGCGCAGCATTAAAGTTATTCAGTACTGTAAGGCTATCGAAAATAAAAAAGGGCCAGTGCCAACTCCTGACTCGTGGGCCAGGGAAGCAATTAATGATGTGGCAATTTGGGTCATTACACTTGAAGAGCAAGCAAGTTGGGTATTACCAGAGGTGTTGACAGGAGTGAATCGAAGCCTTTACCTTTACGAAGGAAAAGACGTTGAAGTTGCAGGTGAGATGTTAAAACTCAATCAAGTGGGCCACATTGATCAATCAGAAGGCTTGAAGATTAAAAATGGGGAAGCTTCTGCAAAGCTCCTTCTGCTGCAGGGGAGACCCATTGGCGAACCAGTTGTGCAATATGGACCCTTTGTAATGAATACTCGACAAGAAATTGTGGATACTTTTGAGGAATATCGGCGAACTCAATTCGGAGGATGGCCTTGGAAGAGTCCTGATCAAATTCATGGACTCCTGAGTGGAAGATTTGCAAGACATGCGAATGGGGTCGAAGAAAAACCAACGATCCCCAATTGATTGGAGCGACATCTTTTCCCGAATGTTGAGAAATATTTAATCAAGTAAAGCTGGCCCGACTACCCACCCCACTGAGAAAAGAAGCGACTGAAGTAATAGTATTTTTCCGATAGCCCCCAAAACGACATTCAACTCTCTACCTTTGGTCCCAGAAAGGATAATTTTGATCACACCAAAAATGGGCCACAACGCCAACAAACTGAGTAAAGCAGGCCAGTGATTTGGCTGATTAGCAACCAAGAGAACTGGTATAGCCGCACCCAAAATTAATGTGAATTGAATTTCCCTCCGAACAAAATTCTCTCCGAACCGCACAGCAAGGGTTCGCTTCGCAACTTTCGTATCAGTTGGAGCATCCCTAAGGTTATTGACTGCAATTAAAGCTGTGGCGGTCAATCCAGGTATAAAGCCGGCTAAAATTGTCAACTCGTTCCACTGAAGTGCTTGCACATAATAGGTTCCTGACACTGCGATTGGACCAAAAAAAAACAGTACAAAGACATCTCCTAACCCATTATATGCCAGAGGGAAGGGTCCACCTGTATAAAGAATGCCTGAAGCAATTGAGAGTATTCCAATGAGTAAGATTGCCCAACCACCTCTAAGAACCAGAAAAAAACCACACAACACAGCCATTCCAAAAACAATGATAAACAACTGCTTCACGGCATCAGGTGCCAGAAGTCCTGATTGTGTTACGCGCTTTGGCCCAAGGCGTTCGGACGTGTCTGCACCTTTGAAAAAGTCATAGTAGTCATTCGAAAAATTGGTTCCAATTTGAATGAGGACGGCGGCAAACAAACATAAGAGACACGAAAGCAGATGAAACAATCCATCTGAAATGGCCATCGAAGTACCGATCAAGACTGGAGCAACCGCAGCTCCTAGAGTTTTTGGTCTAATTGCGATTAGCCAAGCTGACCTTTGGATCCAAAGATTACTGAGGTGATTCACATTCAATCATCATAACAGTCTAAAATGTCCAACCAATACTGGCTGAGTACAATGGCCAAATTGCTAGCTGATTAAGTTTGTTCTGAGTTTGTTCTTGTTGTGCTTGGAAGTATTTACTCTCGGCTTCAGTGACAAACCAATCATAAGTGGAATCAATTGTAATTTTTGGACGCTCGCTCCAAAGCACCCCGTAGCCCACACCCCCGCTAAATCCAAGATCTGATTGCCAATGCCAACCCAAGCCTAAATTAATCGCCCACTCCGGCCATATAACCTTTACACTTCCGAATCTGCCGTAAGCGACTAACGTATCACCTTGATAGCGGTCCCGCCTGAAGGCAGTTTCCTCATACTGCTTTCGATGAGCGATACCGCTCTGAAGAAAGAATGACTTTTCTCGTGCAGGGTTCCAACGATTAAAGATCATCACAACCTGACTCTGCTGGTCAATACTATGATCGTAGATTTCTTCACTGGTAAAGTTTGTGGAGTGGTTGGTGAATTGTAAACCCAACAAAAAATCTTCCTTGATGGATACACCTGCCCACAAGCCATCGCCAATCGAAGTTGTCGTAATTTGAACTGGATAATGCTGGCTGTTAGATTCTTCAGCAATAGCAATTTTGCAGACGAGGATTAGTAGGAGAGAAGGAAAAAAGAGGAATGAAAAGGGGTGTTTCACAGGGTTTTGGTCACTGAGGACTGTTCATTGGCGATTCAATATAATTCCTGTGACATATACAAATCCCAGTCCATGTAATAAACCCATTGTATCCCGAAATCGATTACCTGGTTAAGGATATCGGGGTGGTTGGGATCTGCTCCTTCCTTGATAAATTCCGGAAACAGATTTTGCACATCCATCAGAATTTTTGGGTAGATGTATTGATGCGATGGATCTTTACAATTCAGGTTTCTTTGGTGAAACCCGATGCAGGTTCCAAGAAGAACAAGCCTTTCCCAATCATTCAAGGGAGATTTCTCCTTGAATTTATCAGATATCCATTTTTTGATTTGCGACTCCCAGCAATCTTGTAATTTTTGCCAATTTTTGTCGCGCTTTATGACTTGAAGGGGATGTTCTAAATTCTCTAATGCCTTGTCATCATGAAGATCAAACTGCGGTGGCAGCATACTTGAGACGCTTAGGTGGAGGACAATTCGCATAGCAGGAGCGCGCAGCAACAGATTCCCAATAAATTTGTGAACCTGGCTCCTGAACTAGTGCGGTGAGTCGATTACCATAACAGCAAGCTGTATCAATCCCAATCGTATGACCTCTGTGATTGACATGGGATTTGGGTTGATGACCATAAACAACCCAGCCAAATCGGCCATCGTAGAGATCTTGCCAAGGAACTAAGCCTCTTACCTGATTCTGATTGGGAACTGAACCATCTTTATGCAAATTTCGAATATACATCAAGGACTTGATCTCGGCTCTACGTTTGGATGAGAAGCTCTTAGAATCCAAAAGATGCTTGGGCTTGCAGTGAATTTTTGATGAAAGTCCTCCATGTAAGACCGTTAAATTCCCTCTTTGAAATGAAAGAGGCGTCCCTAAAAGGAGTCTCCAATCACGGCTTTTCATTTTACTAATGGTGCTGTGACCATCTGGCCCTAACCACCCCTGACACAATCTACGCGGTGGTTTTTCACCTCTACGGAGTCTTTTGGAAAATTGATTGAAAAATTGTAGGTATTTTTCATCATGATTCCCCCTCACATAAATCACTTCCCCTCCGTCATCTTTAAGATCGTTGACGAACGACAGTGTTTCAGCCCCCGAAGGTCCTTTATTCAGGAGATCTCCAACAAAAACTAATGTGTCCTGTTGTGCTTCGTACTGCAATTTTCTAAGGAGGTTTTCCAATTCGATCAGGCAACCGTGAACGTCGCCAATGACAAGCAAGCGTGCCATAGAGCATTTGAAGTGAAAGTGTTATCAATTCCATTTGAATTTATATTTTATCTTCAAAATGCATGCACATTCTTACAAATTACTGTTTTTGTTAATTTAATTTTCTCTATCGGTTTGTCAGTGAAGGGCGAGGACGTTTGGTCAGTTTAACTTTAGTTCGATAGGTTTTACTGTCTCGTACGAATGTGATGTTCAGAATTTCCCCAGGTTGGCGAACATCAATTATTCGGGCCAGATCTTCAACATTACTTAGAGGTTCTCCATCCAGTTTTGTCAGGATATCACCGCCCCAGGGAACTCGATAACGGCCAACAATAATTTCTCTGTCAGCTCCCCGCAAACCAGCGTTGCCTGCAGCGGTTCCGGCAACAACTCGAGCTACCAATAAACCATCTGGGACGTTTAACCCCGCTCTTCGTAGGTAACGTGTAGGAATAGGCTCAACACCCAACCACGGTCGTTGAACGTAGCCATGCTCAATCAAATCGGGAATAATTCTTCTGGCAGTGTTGCTAGGTATGGCAAAACCAATCCCGACACTTCCTGCCGAACCAATGATTGCTGAGTTGATTCCTACGACCAACCCTTCACTATTTAGTAAGGGACCGCCGGAATTTCCTGGGTTGATAGCTGCATCTGTCTGTAACACCCCCTCAATCTTCCTTCCATTTTGAGCCTCAATTGTTCTACCCAAAGCACTTATAATTCCTGTTGTGAGGGTGTGTTGTAGGCCAAATGGATTTCCAAGAGCCAATACTTTCTGGCCAACAAAGACTTCCTCAGAATCGGTCATCGATAAAATCTTAATCCTTTCAGCTGGAATATCGACTTTAATCACAGCCAAATCATTATTTGGATCTACTCCAACTATCTTGGCTTCCCATCGACTTTCATCAAGCATGGTGACAATTAATTCTTGGGCTCCTTCAATCACATGATAATTGGTGACGATATGCCCTTCTCGATCGATAAAGAACCCTGTCCCAGAGCCTGCTTCAGAAGGCATCGGTCGATAGAAGAAGTCATAATTCACAGCAATAGAGCTAATGTTGACTACAGCAGGACTCGTATCCTTGTAGATACGAATGTTTTCTCGTTCATCCAGAGAAATCTTTGGACGTGCTAAGGATAAATCCACACTAAGCAGTAGGCTGATCATCAAAAAGAATAATTTCGGCAACATATTTTCATCTAGCTGAATTTGTTGTTTTTATTTGAAGAACTAATTTTTCTCACCCGAATTTGGCCAATACAGATCTTCCTGGAGTAACCAACTCGTGACCTTTAACCAAGAACTTCCCAAAGATTTAAATCTATTTATCAATTGAGGATCCATGTTCTCATCAACGTGAAATTTATTATCATTCTCGGAATAAACACTTCCCTCTTTACTCATTACCGCCCAGTAACTCCCGGGTCTATTTGTGTAGGCAATCAGAAGTTCTTGTCTAGCAATCAAAGATTTTCCAACCCATGGGCTGGTCCAAGTTAAACCAAGTAAGTCCATTATCGTGGGAGCCAAGTCTATCTGACTTGCAAACTCATTAATTTCAGTATTTTGTTCAATTGGCCCTCCAAGAATTAACAGTGGAATTCGGGATCGAAGCGAAACAAATTCACCAAAGTCTTTGGGCTTTGATTGGGGAGGCTGAAAACTGGAGGTATCCGCAGTGATAATGATGAGTGTATTTTCAAACCAAGGCTCTTTTTCAGCCAGCGACAGAAACTCTCCTAGCTTTGAGTCCATGTAATGGACAGAATTATAATAATTATGGAGGTCTTGATTCCCCAATCCTAATTCGTATTCAGTTGGGACTTCAAATGGATGATGATTTGTAATCGTTAGGGCTGAAGCAAAAAAAGGTTCTTTCAATGTCGGCAAAGTAGAAAGAACTTTTTGAAAAAGAGCTTCATCAGAATATCCCCAACCTAACTCTTCTGTGTCGCTTGGAAAATCAAATTTGTCGATGATTTTTTCAAAGCCATTTTCTTGAAAAAAAGTTGCTTGTCCATCAAAACTCGCATCACCAGCGTGAAACCAAGTTGTTGAATATCCATTTTCTCGAAGTACTGCTGGTAGGCAGTGAAATTGGTTTTTCGCAAAACGTTTCAAAACTGCAGCACCATAATTTGGCATCACTGAGCAGTAGGTTGCGATTTCACCGTGACGAGTTTGAAAGCCATTTGCGTAAAAATTCTTGAAGAGAATTCCCTTCTTTGCCCACGCATCAAATCTTGGAGTCAGATCTATTTCACTACCATAGACTCCAATTTCGGCTGCTCGGAAGGATTCCATCAAGAGTAAGATGATGTTGAGTTTTTTGGAAGGATCGGGGCAAAGAATGGTGGCTAGTTCAGTCTTTTTGATTACACATCCATCTGCTTCGTGTGCTCTGACAAGCGGATATTCACCAAAAATTGGATCTGTTGGGACCTTTCCAAGTAATTCCTTTTGAATCAACTCTAACGCTTCGGTGGGTTTCTCAAGAATAACTACTTGCTCACGGTCTTGAGTCCAAAAAAAATAATTTAATGCAGCTGAGGTGAGTGGATCATCAATATTCTTTCCAACATAGGAATTACTGTAACTGCCCGCGCTCCCACCCATCACAAATAAAGTAATTAGACTTATAATCCGAATGAGTAACCTCCGCTTCCATGACTGTGCGTCTGACCGGAAATGAAAGGCTATAAAGACAAAACCTGTAACAGGAAAAAGGACAATCATTATGAAACTGGGGTGAAGCAACGCAGCAACAACCGTTGATGCGAAATGTTGGGGGGCGTGAAGGTATTCGAGGGTATGAAAAGGAAGATGCGAGCCGAATTGAAGTAAATATTGATAATCAATGAAGGAAAAAACTGCTAGTGCAGAAAATAGCAAAATACTGATAAATTTGAATAAAAAATTTGGTAACGGCAACAGTCCTACGAGCAGAGTGATCAATGCCGCATTCATCAGGTCATAGCCGAGACCTAACGAAAAAGTCTTAATTATTCTAGGGTGGAGTTCAGCTTGCTTGAAGAGAAGAGAGGCGCGAATGAATGATGGGAGGCAAAATGAAGCAGCAAAGAAAATCCAAAGTGGGGAGAGATACTTTGGAAATTTCATCCTATTACCTAAGAATTGATTGAGTATTCTCAATCGACTGTACCAATAGACAATTTTAACTTTTGAATTTGGTCACGCAATTTTGCAGCAAACTCAAATTCAAGATTACTTGCCGCTGTTCGCATATCTGATTCAAGTTCACTAATCTTATCCTCAATTTTACTATGATTATGATAAATTGGTGCAGCTTCTTCAACGACTTCTTCTTCTGCCATTTCAGTGCGTAAGGAAGGCGCCACAAAACGTTTCACAGTTCTAGGAACAATGTTGTTTTTCTCATTGTAATCTAGTTGCCTAGCTCTTCGCGCTTCGGTGATGTCAATAGTCTCCTGCATCGATTTTGTAATTCGATCCGCATACATCAGCACTTGTCCACGAACATTCCTTGCTGCTCGACCACAAGTCTGAATCAATGAACGTGTGGACCGAAGAAACCCTTCTTTATCGGCATCAAAAATCCCCACAAGGGAAACTTCAGGCAAATCAAGTCCTTCGCGAAGCAAGTTGATTCCTACTAAAACATCGTATTTCCCCATTCTAAGATCATGTAGAATTTGTGTCCGTTCCACAGCATCAACATCTGAGTGCATGTAGACCACTCTCACACCAAGATCTTTATAATAATCTGTCAGATCTTCTGCCATCCGCTTCGTCAGGGTTGTAATCAAGACCCTTTCTTCCTTATCAACACGAATGCGGATTTCTTCAAGCATGTCATCAACTTGCCCAATGACAGGCCTGATTTCAATGGGTGGGTCTACTAGGCCAGTTGGGCGAATAACAAGTTCAGCCACTTGCGGCCCAGCTTTCTGCAATTCGTAATCACCTGGAGTAGCTGAAACGTAGATGAAGGGTAGATCTACTTTTTCGAATTCCTCGAAAGTTAGCGGACGATTATCAATTGCGGATGGCAGTCGAAATCCATGCTCAACCAATGTGGTTTTGCGACTTCTATCGCCCATGTACATTCCTCTAACTTGAGGAAGGCTTACATGGCTTTCGTCTACAAAGATAATTGCGTTTTCTGGCAAATAATCGAGCAAAGTAGTTGGGGCAGAGCCTGGAGGCCTGCGTTGAATGATGCGGCTGTAGTTTTCTATTCCTTGGCAAAAACCTGTTTCCTCAATCATTTCAATATCATGTTCTGTTCTTTGCTTGAGGCGATGATATTCGACCAACTTTCCTTGGGAGTGAAGCTCCTCCAATCGTTCTTGAAGTTCCTCCCGGATCATATTGATTGTGGTTGGAATTGTGTCTGAACCTGTAACGTAGTGCGAAGCTGGGTAGATTACAAAGTGGCGAAGACCCGCAATTCTTTTTCCCGTAAGTGGATCAAATTTACTAATACTTTCAATTTCATCTCCCCAAAGTTCAACGCGCACGGCATATTCGGCTTCAGCCATGTAAATCTCGATTACATCTCCACGGACGCGGAATGTTCCGCGATGAAAATCATAATCGTTCCGTTCATAGCGAATCTCCACCAATCTTTCTAAAAGTTGTCCTCTCCTATATCGGTCACCTTGACGCAAATAGAGCAACATTTGTCCATACTCTTCGGGATCTCCCAATCCGTAGATACATGAGACGCTGCTGACAATGATAACATCCTTTCTTTCGAGTATGGAGCGGGTAGCAGAAAGGCGTAGACGGTCTAATTCATCGTTGAGCGCAGTGTCCTTTTCAATAAACAAATCTCTTGAGGGAACATAGGCTTCCGGTTGATAGTAATCGTAGAAGCTTACAAAATATTCGACGGCATTTTCTGGAAAAAATTGTTGGAATTCGTTGTAAAGCTGTGCTGCAAGGGTTTTATTGTGAGCAAGCACCAGCGCGGGCCGCTGTAACCTTGCGATGATGCTCGCCATCGTGAAAGTCTTCCCAGATCCGGTGATACCCAGTAAAATCTGGTCTCTAACTTTTAAATCAAGATTATTGCAGAGGAATTCAATGGCTTTCGGCTGATCACCAGTGGGTTGATAATCAGCCTGAATCTGAAAGACTTCCGACATGGGGATGTGTGAGGAATGAGTCTATTGAAGATTAGTATTCGTCTTCAGCTAGGACAATAAATGTATCTCCCTCTTCAAGTGTGAAAACATCATCTTTTTTTGGGATTATATGAATACCAAATTTTGGTTCATATTCTTCAGATCTAATTTTCAACCCAAAACAGACCTCTTCTCTTTTCTGAGCTGCCAGCATAATATCTGCGAAAGAGACTTCCATCGGAAGATTATCAAAATAGAGCCAAGCGGGTTTTAGATAAATTTCACTACCTTCTTCTCGAAATAGATCGTCGTAAACTAAATTGACATCTGGATCCTCAGAAATCTGGGCCATCATCTTGGAAACAAATTGATTGCTCACAAGAAAATCTTTGACCCCAGATTGCTGAATAATTTGGGCATTCGCAGAATCCATTACTTCTGTAATTAGTTGCGTGTGGACCTCCTCACCTTTGTTTCGAATCTCTCTGAAAAAGTGGCGAAACTTTAGCAGCATAGAAATTGTTTCAGAATCAATTTCCTCAGTAGTGCCATGCTCTCCGGCCATGATGATTACATTGTCATAGCGATGAGGATAGAGCTTAGCAGGGAAGTTGGACATTGAAGGATTGACTTGTTGCAGGGTCATCCGAACCTTTGGATGCTTGCTAGAAAGTTGCTGGAAAATTCTTTCCATCGCTTCCGATTTTCTAGGTACAATGATGTCAATCACAGAACCCTCATGAATGTACCCACTATATTCATCAACAAGAATCGGAAGTTTTCTGTTCCAGCCAAAAATAAGGTACTTTTCAATCTTTGGTAGAACTTTATTTTCGGAGTAGGAAAGTTCTGTAGGTTCAACTACGGGTTGTTCGAAAAAGTGAATCGTTGAGTCATCCTCGGCAATTACAATAGCTTCATCCCCCTCTTCCAAAATTGTATCTGGCTTTGGATTCAACATGATCAAATCAGATCTTCGCAAACCAATTGGCACACTTCTTTGAAAATGAAACTGCATTTGCCCAAAACTATTGCCCCAAAGGAAATCAGGGACTGAGGCGAAGTAGATTTCATCACCAACAAAACCAACTAACTGAGAGTACACTAATGACAAACCTGGGATTCTAGAGGTTTGGACAAGAATTTTTGCCAAAATGAGGTCTTCATCTAGAACAACAACTTTTCCAGGTGCTATTCCACGGGCCAGATCCCGATTCCTCTCAAAAAATAATTTTGCAATCACTGGAGGCATTTTCTCCTCACCAGTTACAGAGGAAATTGCCATGATCGCTTTGAGGATTTGGTAATCACCCTGAATCTTAACAGCATTGGTAGCCACCTGTGGCGATGGATTTGTTAAGATGACGGACCTCCCTTTATCCACTCCTATTTTTCTCAATGCCTGGGGCGATGAAGCCAAACCAGTTCTACAAATTATTCGAGTTGATTGTGTGTCTGGGAGGTGTTCGTGAAAATAATCATCCATCTCTTCCTTCTCACGATCAGCCATCACAACTACTACCGCATCTTTCTCCGAAGCATTTGCTTCAATTAGTTCCTTGATAATCTCCATGCAGCGAATATCAAAACCTAAAATGATTGTATGGTTTTTCTCGAGGACTTTACTCTTACCCTTTCTAAGGATGGAAAGTCGCATTTCAAATTGCTGAGTGATGAAAGCAACCATGCTAGAAAACAGCACCAAGCCCATAAAAATGGTGGCTATCGCAACCAATTTCCCGGCAAGATTAGATTGCGCATCTAGCTCTGCCAGGGAGCCTGAATCAATGATCTGAAAAAAAGCATGCCAAAGCAAAAATCCCATCTCATCAATATTTTCATCTGGGAAAAGTACGAAAGCTAGTAGCCGTAGAGATCCCATGACGACAAACGCGATGAAAAACAAAAACAGCAAAGCTAGGAAAACAGCAGTTCCTCCCTTAGAAAAGAAATTATCCAGCCGATATCGAAGACGTTCTTTAAATTTAAATTGTTGTTGTGACATTCTAATTTAATCCAGGTTCAATACATGATGTTGAATTTTACCAGTCTCTACCTTCAAAAGTTTGATCTGAAACGCATATTCCATGCAAGAATGAAATTATATCGACCAGATCACTAAATTAGTACTGATGTGAATGAAAAATTTATGAAATTCTTTGCGTCAAGTATTTGTCATGCAAAATTTAGCCATTCAAATAATTGTTTTTATTAAACTTTATATTTTTTATCAAAACTGAAGGCTTGCTTACTGGTTTAAAAAAGATACTCTTGGCCTACCTCAAAAGTTGGGGTGAATTCTTCATCACCGAGTAGAGGCCAACCATGCAACAACAAGGGCGTGTCAAGTGGTTCAATGAACGCAAAGGTTATGGGTTCATTGCTCAGGAGTCAGGTGAAGATCTGTTTGTGCATTTTTCTCAGGTTCAGGGCAAGTACCTCAAAGAAGGGGAGATTGTCGAATTTGAAATTGGCGAGGGTCGTAAGGGGCCCTGTGCTGTAAATGTTCGGACGATCTGAAGAAGTAACATGGAGGGACAACAGAGCATCGTTGCTCCTCCTTCTATTAATTTAATTTCTATCAAACACTGAACCTTTGCCTGGTTCGAAAAGCTTTTCATATGTTTTTCTAGCAAACGAGTCTGTCATCCCTGCAATATAGTCTCCCACGATCCTCGCAGCCTCTTTTTCCGATGAGGAGGCAATAAACTTTCTCCTAAACGGATCTGGAAGGATTGATGCTCCTTCCTGCAAAAATATTTTAAATAGTATTCTGACAATATGATGCCCTCGGTAAGTCGAAAGTTGGACACTATTTGATTGAATCACGTGCCTAAATACGACATTTTTTAAAAGTGTAATAAATTTTAAACATTCATTCGATAGCTTCGCATTTAGATCCAGCAGAGGATTATCAAATTTCTCCTGCTTCACAATTTCCACTGAACTTACCAACAAATGTACTATTCCCCCGATCGCCTGTTTCCTCTGAGAACTACTGTCATCATCGCTTGAGAAAAGTTGACTCTCAAGGTGCCTCAAGTTTTGATCATCCCACCATTTTGAATCACAATTTTCTTGAACCTCCCGCCAGTGCTCTCTCGTTATTAATTTGAGAGCTATTGCATCCTCAAGATCGTGTACGCCATAGGCAATATCATCAGCCAATTCCATCAACGAAGTATCCAACGAAAGGTACTTTGAAGAACCATGTTCATTTTCACTGGGAAGAAGATATTCACGGAAAATTTTTCTATCTGATGAATTGAATGGGCTTAGCAACCATTCTAGTATTTCTTCTTCAGTCGCAAAAATACATTTTGGAGGAAGCCAAGCATATCTTGGTGTTGTGGAATTCTCATCGGGCCAAGTGGTCTTACATACCTCCTCATAAAAAACCGGATACTTAATAACCCCAAGTAATGATCTCCTTGTAAGATCAAGTCCAAATTTTGGGGTATGTGCTTCGAGTTTTGTCAGTTGACGAAGAGTTTGCCCGTTTGCCTCAAAACCTCCATGCTTGTGGAGCATTGAATTGAGAGCAACTTCACCACCATGACCAAATGGAGGATGCCCCAAATCATGTGAGAGGCAAATCGTTTCAAGCAAAGCAGAAGACGGTAAGAGTTCTTGGAAG
>WTIF01000269.1 GCA_011522845.1 Deltaproteobacteria bacterium | reverse complement strand
CATCAACTCTCACCTGGTCAAGAAGGAGAGGTCTGCATTCGAGGGGAGAACGTCACCCCGGGCTATGAAAACAATGACGCTGCAAATGCTTCCAGCTTCACGAATGGATGGTTCCGAACCGGTGACCAGGGTTTGTTTGACGAAGATGGATATTTGAAGATTACAGGCCGTTTGAAAGAAATCATCAACAGAGGTGGTGAAAAGATTTCTCCATTGGAAGTAGACAATGTTTTGATGGAGCACCCAGATATCCAGCAAGTGGTGACCTTCGCTGTGGCAGATAAAATGTTGGGAGAGGAAATTGGCGCAGCTATCGTGATGGCTCATGGAAAATCAATGGATGCGGGACAACTACGTAAATACGCCGGAGAGCACCTAGCCAAATTTAAAATCCCAAAGCACATCGTCTTTGTGGATGAAATTCCGAAGGGCGCAACTGGCAAACTACAGCGCATTGGCCTCGCCAAAAAACTTGGATTGGAAGACTAATTTGAAGGTCATGGGAAAATTGTAATGACCAAAATCTGTATTTATGGCGCAGGTGCAATTGGAGGTTATCTAGCTTCGGCTCTTGACCAAGCAGGCGCTGAAGTAAGCCTCGTCGCCCGAGGACCGCATTTGCTGGCAATCCAAGAAAAAGGGTTGCGCTTTGAAAAAGATGGACAAATTTTTACACACCATCTTCCCGCTAGTGAAAATCCAAATGAATTTGGCCCCCAAGACTTTGTCCTTATAGCCGTCAAAGCTCACGGCATCCCCAAAATTGCTCAAAATATCATTCCTCTGCTTGGATCAGAAACAGCCGTAGTTTCGGCAGTCAACGGTCTACCTTGGTGGTACTTTCACAAGGCTGCAAGTGGAACTTCTTTGGATGATCAGCCACTTCAATCGGTGGATCCTGGAGGAGTGATTTGGGAAACGATCGGGCCAGAAAGAGCAATTGGCTGCGTTGTCTACCCCGCTTGTGAAATCGCTGAGCCAGGCTTGATACGCCACTTGGATGGAGATCGCTTCACTCTGGGTGAGCCTTCCTCGGAGCCTTCAGAACGAGTAAGGCACCTTTCTTCCCTGATGATCTCTGGTGGTTTGAAAGCACCTCAAAAAACAAGAATCCGTGATGAAATCTGGATCAAACTTTGGGGGAATTGTTCATTCAATCCGGTATCAGCCCTGACAGGGGCGACTCTTGACCAGATTGGACAAGATTCAGGGTCTGCTGCCTTGATCCGTGAAATTATGACCGAAGTCCAAGAGATCGGTGAAGCCGTAGGAGCTCGATTCAATGTTTCCATTGATAAAAGAATCAACGGTGCGACCAGCATTATTGGACACAAACCATCTACTCGACAAGATATTGAGGTAGGTCGCCCACTAGAAATTGACCCTTTGTTGACGGTCGTCCTTGAACTTGCTGAGCACTTAGGTATCAAAGCACCTGCTCTCAAGCACGTTAGTTCCCTTCTTAAACTACAGGCCATTACACTCGGTCTCTATGAACACCCCAATCTGCCAGAACGTCCATCGTTTTGAGCAACCCCCAAACCTGTCCGCCCTCCATCCATTGGCCAGTCAAAACTGATTATAAAAATTTATTGTCACACAATTAATTAGTAGACTTAATTCTTGTATGATGTATACAACATACAAGCGAACTCTTATGTTTGGTTCGTAAGCTCCGTTGTGTGGTTGTTGGCGGGGCTCGGGTTTGGCTTTTCTCCAATTTCTCAAAACTGCGGAAATTCTCCGCCTCCATCAAGGAGTTCAAATGAAGAAAATCATCTCTATCTTGAGCTTAGTCCTACTGACAACTGTGGCGACTGTCCAGGCTGCTGATGAAGTTAGGTTACGACTTAACTGGATGTATTATGGCTCACACGCGGGATTTGCATATGGCAAGGATAAGGGGCTGTACAAAGCCGCCGGGATTGATCTCGATATTCGTTCTGGCAACGGGTCATCCTCCGCACACCGACTTGTAGCCAACAAAGATAGCCATTTTGCTTACGGGTCTTGTGCAGCAATGGTGAATCTGGCAGCCAAGGGGGCTCCAATTGTTTCTGTCGGAGTGATTGATGCAACCGGGACGGAAGCAATTCTCGTTAGACCGGATAGTGGCGTAAAAACTGTTCAGGATCTGAAAGGAAAGAAAATTCTGACGACTGCCAATGCAGGAGTGAATACCTTCTTCCCATTAGTCCTTCAGAACAATGGCATGTCAGTCAGCGATGTCAACTTGACCAATGTACCTGATGGCGCCTTGGTTTCAAGCTACCTCCAAGGTTCAGGCGGAGCGGTAGCTATCCTCGGGGGTTTGGACGACAAGCCAGCCGAAATCAAAGCAAATGGTGGGGATGATCCTGTTGCCTTTGCCTACTCTGATTATGGTGTAAATCAGGTTGGCTACTGCATTTCCACGCATCAAGACACCCTGAAAAACAATCCTGGATTGGTTGAGCGCTTTGTTCGTGCCACTATGATTGCCTACAAGGAAACGGAGAAAAATCCGGACATGGCAGTCAAGTCTATGGCAGATATTGTTGGAGGTACCATGGCAGAGGAAGCAGGTATTGCCCAAGCACGATCTGTTTTGGATGTAACTCTTGGAATTCTATATTCAAAGGGGAATACAAGTCGGAAACTTGGCTATCACGTAGCCTCCGACTGGGAAGACATGATCTCGCTGATGAAAGAGTTCAATGATCTGCAAACCAGTAATCCATCCTCGGCATTCTACACCAATCAGTTCATCCCCTAATTTTTCTTAAACATCATGGGAGGCAAGTAAGCCTCCCGTGTTTTCCAAAAGATTCTTTTGACTACGGTGATTCAGATTCAGGGAGTTTCCAAAGTCTTTACGACAGATGATGGACCCCTTGTCGCTTTTGGCCCTGCTGACCTGGACATCCAAGAAGGCGAGTTTGTCTCACTGCTTGGCCCCTCCGGTTGCGGAAAATCCACATTATTAATGATGCTGGCTGGTCTGGAAAAACCCTCTTCAGGGAAAATTTTTTTGAATCAGACCCCGGTCCATTCTCCGAGAAATGACATCGGAGTGATGTTTCAAGAGAGCACACTTGTGCCCTGGCGTACCGTATTAGGGAATATCGAATTACAGTTGGAATTGAGAGGTGAGAGACCAGAAAATTTTCGTGAGCAAATCGATTCTTTGCTGAATTCCGTCTCTCTGAAGGGGATGGAGCAGAGAATGCCCCATGAGCTTTCTGGCGGGATGCAGCAAAGAGCCGCACTATGTCAAGCTTTGATTCACCAACCTCAGACACTTTTGCTGGATGAACCTCTCGGCAAGTTGGATGCGATGACTCGTGAAAATATTCGAGGAGATTTGCAGAAGCTCTGGCTCGATAAAAAACCAACTGTCGTGATGGTCACTCATAGCATTGAGGAAGCTGTGCAGATGTCAACTCGGGTCTATCTGATCAGCCCTCGTCCTGGAAAAATCGATAAAGTCGTTGATATTGAAATGGACTACCCAAGAAACCTGGCAGTCAAACAGGATCCAAGATTTATTCAGTACATTGGGGACATTCACTCGGTCTTTCACGGCTATGGAGTCCTATGAGCGGAAAAGCCCTGAAGCGTTTGGTTCGTTGGATCTCTGAATCATGGATGATGTTTGCCTTCTTCGCTTGCTTCTTCCTATTCTGGGAATGGTCGATTGATTGGTTTGAGGTTCCACAATACATCCTCAATAAGCCCTCAGAAATCATTACGAACTCTGCTGCCGACCTCCCCCGTTTGATGCAATACACCTATATCACTGGTTTGGAAACTGTTCTGGGATTTGTGGTGGCCATCTGCCTGGCGATTCCCATTGGAGTCGCGATTACTTTTTCGAATATCCTGCGCAAAACGTTGTATCCATTCCTCGTCAGCGTGGAAATGGTCCCTAAAATTGCTTTTGCCCCCTTATTCATTTCCTGGCTGGGCTTTGGCCTGCTCCCAAAAGTCATTATTGTCTTTTTGGTATGTTTCTTCCCGATTGTTCTAAATGCGATTCTGGCCTTTGGCTCCTTGAGTCAGGAATTGGATCGGTTTTCCCAAATCACTGGCTCCTCTAAAATCAAAATTTTCCTGAAGATTCGGATCCCCTTTGCTCTGCCCCAGTGTTTTGTGGGCATCAAGTATGCTGCCATCAATGCCA
Source organism: Deltaproteobacteria bacterium (assembly GCA_011522845.1). GTDB lineage: Bacteria > SAR324 > SAR324 > SAR324 > NAC60-12 > JCVI-SCAAA005. The sequence goes on along the minus strand of WTIF01000269.1, from coordinate 9,468 downwards.
CAGTTGGGGCCGCCATTGCAGAATTCATAGGTAGTGACCAAGGCCTAGGCTTCTACATTCAAATTGTAACCGGCAATATGAGACCTGATCTAGCTTTCGCTGGAATATTTCTTTTGACCCTTTTAGGACTGGGCCTTTTTGGGATTGTTACTCTCGTCGAGCGGCTGATGATTCCTTGGCATATTTCACAAAGGAGAGGCTAACACATGAGCTATCCGGAGGACTTCTTACACATCTGCCAAGATGACTTCTCAGGCATTTTGAGGGGCAAAACTCTTTGTCATCCAACTGAAAAACCGATTCAAGACTGCAAAACAGGATGGATTCCAAGCAACGCACTGATTACTTTTTTTGGGGCCCTTACGCCATTGCCAGAAGTGGAGGTGGGAGATTTACAATTTGTTCCAGCTCTCGAAAAACCAATTAACATCAAAAGTGAGGATGGGCTGATCAATAGCCGATTGCTCTTCGGCAAATTTCTTAACCTGGATGGTTCACCATGGGTTTCTTGTACACGAAGTATTTTGGAGATTGCCCTCGATCAACTTCGAACGAAATATGAACTGGAACTCGAAATCGGTATCGAGCTGGAATTTTATCTATTGGATAACTCGCGCAGCTATTTAAATGCTTACTCTCTTGAATCTTTTATTGAAGAAGAAACATTTCTTGCTGAATACGCAGAACTACTGATTAGCTCGGGTGTGGGATTGAAGTCCTTGCATTCAGAGAATGGGACTGCTCAGTATGAATTGACGATCAATCGAACTTCTCCGATGGAAATAGCTGACCAGTTGGTGTTGAGCAAAGCAATCGGCCAAATTCTGGCTACCAAAAGGAAGCGGCATCTGTCGTTTTCACCGATTGTTGATCAAGCCAAGGTAGGAAGCGGTTTACACATTCATTTTTCGTTACGAAAGTCGAACGGACAACCCTGTAATCTCGGAGCTAACGGGAAGGTTTCTGAACTCGCAGGGGCTTTCCTCAATGGATTGCTTGGTCATCTGGGAGGCCTGCTAGCTTTCACATCGCCCAGTGTGATCTCACCAATGCGCTATAAACCACCCCGTTGGACTGCCTACTATAACAATTTTGCAGTAGCTGACCGAAAGGCAGCCATTCGAATGACACAGATCGGGGAGGGCGACCAGTCAACTCATTTCGAAATGAGAACAGCAGATGCCAGCGCGAATGCTTATCTGATGCTGGCTGGGATGATTCACGCCGGGATGCTGGGGTTGGAAAAGAACATAAAGGAATTACCGATTGTACCCACGTCTAGTGCACAAAAGAACAAACATCCTAATATTTATCGTTTGCCTGAAACGCTAGAGGATTGCCTTCACCAACTTGAGCACGATATAGATTTCATTAAGAAATTCGACCAAGAATTTTTGCGCAGCTACCTTGCCGTCAAGCATTATGAAATTCGTCTTCTTCATGGAAGAAGTGAGGCAGAATTGATTCAACTTCACACCAAACACTATTGAACTATGGATTATTCCCAATTGAAAAAAGACCTAGAGGGTCTCTACATCACAATTCCGACGTTGTTCAACGATCCCGACATGAGCATCAATGAAGACGGAATCCGGCAACATGTCTCTTTCTTGAAGAGTAATGGAATCAATCGACAAAATGCGGTCTTACTGGCCGGGGGCGCAGCAGGGGATTTTTCAACAATGAGTTTTGAGGAGCGAGTTCGAGTAGCCGGAATTGTCAAAGAAGCTGCTGGAGACATCCCTGTCGCAGTGGGAGCTCAGACCACCAGCACCATGGAGTTACAGCGACTGGCCCAGGCAGCTGAGGAAATTGGAGCTTCATTCATCCAGGTTTCCTGCCCGTTCTATTTCAACCATACGCAGGATGATTTTTACGAACACATCTTGGCTGTCAGCCGCTCAGCAAAGATTGGTCTAATCATCTACAACACTTTCTGGACAAGTGCTGAAGTGTCTTTTGGGATGGTGGAAAGATTGATTGAAATTCCACAAGTTGTTGGTCTCAAATGGGCTACCAAAAGATCTGTTGCGATGGAGTTTGAGGATGTGGTTCAGACCTTCTCATCTAAATTGACAGTCATTGATAATGACCTCCTTTTTCCGATCAGTCATATGCTGGGAGCAAAGGCCTTTGAAGTTCATCTCTGCAATCACTGGCCAGAGTGGGGTGTCAAGTTGTTGGCTACTTTGGAAGCGGGTGACTATAAGCAAGTGGAGCTGGATATGATTAAAGAGGCTTTGCCCTACTATCGACTATGGAAAAAAATTGAACAGACCTACACAGTCGGAGATGGCTTTGTGGATAAGCTCTGTATGGAACTGATCGGGCTTCCATCAAGCCGTTGCCGTCCACCGACAAGGGATATTCGTGAACAATACCGTGAAGAAGCACGCCAAATGTTGATTCAATGCGGGACTCCTAGAGTGATTGCTGCATGAAAGTCTATTCTTATCAAAAGCTTACTGAGCAACAGCAAGAAAGATTGCTCAGCTTTCAAGGAGTGGAACAAGCCTGTTTTTACCAAGGAAATGAGAACGAGACTGACCCTCCTTTGGATTTTCTCAACGCCTCTGTTTGTTTCGGGAATCCCCCAGCAGAGTGGCTGAAGCATGTTGATCAATTGAAGTGGATTCAATTGATATCAGTGGGGTTTGGAGAGTACTTGCCACATGCAGAACTTATTCATCAAAAGGATCTAAAGATCACCAATCTTAAGGGGTTCTTCGGAGTCCCTGTCGCTGAATCTATCCTTGGTGGGATTTTTTCGCTCTATCGCCAGTTGAATCATCTCGCAGTGATGCAAACAAAGAAAAATTGGGCTGGGGATGACTTGCGTGAATCACTAAGAACCTTGATGGGAAGAAAGGTCGTTCTCATCGGCAGAGGTGCCATCCATCAGCAGTTGCTTGCATACTTGGCGCCCTTTCAGTGTGAGATTTCTATGTTTGGTAGCGACTACAACGCTGATGAATTAGAGCAAGCACTGAAACAAGCAGACATCCTTGTTAGTACCGTTCCTGCCACTCCTCAAACCAACAATATTTTGGATGCGGTGCGCCTAGCTTTACTACCCAAACACGCAATTTTTTTGAATTTTGGTCGCAGCAACATCGTTGATACACCAGCGATGATCCAAATGCTGGAAACAGAACAGCTGGCTGGGGCTGTGCTAGATGTCACCGATGATGAGCCATTAGGCCTTGAGGATCCACTTTGGACTACCCCTAATCTCCTTCTGACTCAACATACTTCTGGAGGAATGCCCCAAGAAACTGACAGAAAATTGGATTTCTTCGATAATAATCTTCAGCGACACCGAAAAGGGGAAGAGTTGATTAACGAAATTGACCTCAGTAAGGGGTACTGAGATGCCATTGATCAGTCAAATAAGAACCTTATTACTGAGTTCTCCTTACGCCCATGCAGATCATCCCGAAATTCTTGAGTGCTTTCCGAATGGTCCCAAACGCACAGTAGGCATGGTGGAGATTACTCTGGACAATGGAGTGAAAGGAGTTGGAGAAGGTTATCTTGCTGTGTTTGCACCTGAAGTTTTCAGATCCATTGTGGACTTGTGCAGACCCTATCTGGAAGGTACGGATGCATTCGACCGCAAGGAGCGAGTTCGTGACTTGTGTCGGATTTGTGATTATTGGTCACTACAAGGGGCTGCAAGACATGTGATCAGTGCTTTCGAAATTGCCTTGGTGGATGCCCATTCAAAAAGTCTAGACAAGCCTGCTTGGCAGCTCTTCACGGATTCTCCGGACACAAGTATCCGTGCTTATGGGAGTGGCGGCATCTGTGATACCAAGGAGCACTTCACCCAAGAGATGGACATGCTCACAGAATTGGGCATTGATCTCTTTAAAATTCGCTCAGTCAAAACGGATATTTATCGCACCGCTTGGGTTTTAAATGAAGCGAAAGACAGAGGGATGCAGGTAGGGGTAGACATGTGCCAAAATTTGGCAAATCCTCCCCAAGCGGTCAACGATGTCGTTCAGTTCATTGAACAAACTCAGAATCTTTCAGGCCAGGAAATGGCCTTTGTTGAGGAAGCAATTGGGCCCCACGACACCGAAGGATTCAAAGAATTGAGAAGAAAGACTCGTGTTCCAGTCTGTGGCGGAGAGATCATTACCACTCCTTGGGACATGATCAGCCGAATGAGAGATCATGTGTACGAATTTGTTCAACCTGATGCTTCGGTGATTGGTGGTTTTTCTGCGTTGGAGGAGATTTTTGCGGCATCGGAGGAGAGCAAAACCGCCGCAGTGGTTCATGCTTGGGGTGGACCCGTTGCAATGATGGCCAATTATCACGCAGCATTTGGGCTAGGAGGAAAGTTGGTTGAGTACCCTATGTTGGCTTTTCCTCTTGGCGATGTCTTGCTCGCAGATAGCTTACGAATCGAGAAGGGACACATCATTTGTCCTACTACACCAGGAATTGGGATTGAAATCACTCCTGAAGTTGAAGCAGCATTCCCCTTTGATCCAGAAGCTGTTTACTCCTGCAAACTGCTGAATCGTGGTGCTCCGAGTGATGAATCTTGGAAAGACTGAAAGGTCAGAAGGTAGTTCTCCGTTGAGCAACATCCGACCTCTAGAAAAAATTGATCGTTCCAGCCTAAGGGATCAGGTTCTCACCTCGATCCGAAATGCAATTATCACTGGAAAGTTGAAAGCCTCTGATAAGATCTCAGAAGTTGAATTGAGTGAACAGTTGGGGGTCAGTCGCACGCCTGTCCGAGAAGCAATTCGTACTCTGGAACTACACGGCTTCATTGAGGTCCATCCGAAAAATGGAACCTATATCGCCAGCTTTGACTCAGAGGAGTTACAAGATGGGCTTCATGTTCGTGTAGCTTTGGAGGAATTAGCACTCAAACAGGCACTCGAAAGAATGAATTCCAGCGAATGGCAAAGGCACTGTGATCATCTCGAACGCTTGATTCAATCGATGTTTGCCGCCGCTGATGAGCTGGATCCTGTCTCGGACATAGAACTCGATATGGAATTTCATACGTTGATGATGGATGCTGCACAAAATCGGATTCTCAGCCGAAGTTGGAAACTGTCAGGAGCTTCGAACTTCATTTGGTCTTTGGAGCACGTGCTTTACCCTCATACCAAAAATGAGCTGAGCGAACATGCCAATCGACACGTCTCATTGTTGGAAGTCTTAAGGAGCAGAAATTTGGAAGCCTGTTTGGATGCTCTTCGGCATCACATTCTTCGCAAAATTAATGACATTCAGATTCTTGGTGCCGAACCAGACCCTCAAAAAAACCCTGCATGAGGAAAATTCGGCTTAACTATTCGTTGTCTTGGCTTCACTGAGCATTCCTGGGCCAAATATTCCAAGGATGACACAAAAAACAACTATCAACCCCAAGGCTCCTTGTAGGCCAATCAATTCGGCCAAAAATCCAATCGTCGGTGGCCCTAATAAAAACCCACAGTATCCCAAAGTAGCTACCCCAGCGATCCCTGTACCAGCCGAGACACCAGGGATACGGCTCGCCTCTCCAAACATGATCGGGACAATGTTTGCCAAACCAAACCCCAAGCAAGCAAAACCGAGCCAGGCTGAGAACGTTGTTCCCCACACAAGCCCAATCCCTAACCCGACGGCTCCAAGTGCAGCGGTGAACCTGACGAGTTGAACTCTACCTACCTTAAGGATCACCCAATCCCCGGTCAGTCTGCCGACCATCATTGTCATCGTAAAGATCGTGAAGGTCAGCGCAGCTTGGCTTGGCGAGGCGCCCAGGACTGAGCTTGAATAGATTGCCGACCAATCCACTGCAGTACCTTCTGCAACCATTCCCAACAAGCACAAAATTCCAAGCGACAGGACTTTGCCAGAAGGTCTTACCAGTAAAGGCGTTTTTTCACCTTTTTCCTCCTGACCCGAGGGAATCATCGAGAAGGACGAAAGTCCTAGGATCACCGTCAAAATCAAGGATGAAAATGCTACATGTTGGAGAGGTGTAAAACCCAGCGTCAGAGCAAAAGTCGCAGTCGCTCCCCCGGACATTGCTCCTAGACTCCAGAGTCCATGGAAAGATGACATGATGGGTTTCCCCAATCCATTCTCCACTATTACGGCCTGGGCGTTCATTGCAACATCCATGGTTCCAATCCCTGCTCCAGCTATGATCAGAACCAGGATGATTATTTGAATTTGATCTAACCAAAAAACCATAGGGAGTAATAAAATTAGCAGACATCCTCCTACAATCACAGGAAGTCGGCTGCCGAATGAGTGGATCACCCTCCCAGCAACAAGCATCATCGTGACCGCGCCGATGGCATGACACAACAACAACAACCCCATTTCTGCTTCAGTTAGCTGAAACTTATCTTGGAGCCAAGGAAGGTGGGGGGCGATCGAGGCAAACCCCATCCCATTGGTTAAGAAAATAAACGAAATAGCGAGGCGTGCCTTGCGGAAAGACACCGCAGAATTATTCAAAGTTTCTTTTGTTCTGAAGTGAGGAAAGTAGAGAGAAGGATAAGCGCAACAAATTTTTATGTAGTTCTGAATTCAAGAACCAAACTTTTTGTTGCGCTTGCTAGGGGAAGGGTGAAAATTATTTTGGATCTTGCAGTCCGTAAGTGGAGAAACCTTTCATAGTTTCATCAATTTGAGCATCTGTCAGAATGTTTGGCCCACCGATCAACAAGCTATGGTAGTACTGCTTCGATATCGTCTCCAGTTCCACAGCCAGCCACATAGCTTTGTCCAACGAAGTGCCTGTTGCAATCATCCCATGATTCGCCAGTAAGCAGCAATTTCTGTCCTCCAAAGCCTCCAAAGCGTATTGTGACAGTTCCTCTGTACCGTATCGGGCATACGGAGCACAACGAATCGTCGGTCCCCCTGCCGCTGCAATCATGTAGTGGCAAGCTGGAATTCCCCGACCCGTGATCGCAATCGTGGTCGCATACGTTGAATGAGTGTGAACCACCCCATTCACTTGAGGGCGTGACTTGATGATGTCCAGATGAAAGCGCCACTCTGTTGATGGCTTCATGGGGCCTTCCCAACTTCCGTATTCTCCCTCTAAGGGCATAGAAGCAATCATTTCTGGTTTCAATTGCTCGTACGGAATCCCGCTGGGAGTTATCAGCATCTGATTCTTGTATCTAGCGGAAATATTTCCAGAAGTACCTTGATTGAGCCCTGTTGCATTCATCCAGAGACACTTATCAATGATTGCTTGTCGTAATTCTTTCTCGGCCTTGGTCATGGAAAGGGTGCTCCAATTGGGGGTTAATTGATTCTTAACTCAGTACTTGAGTCAAAGATAATTACACTTTTTCAAAAATGACTAAATTCTGTTTTTCAGCAAATGATCCACTAACTCCACAAATCCAGCGCCGCTTTCTTGGAGCGTCACCCAAGTTGGGGGGTGTTCCAGTTGATTTATGAAATTTTGCACATTGGCCACGCCAACAGCATTTGGGAAGTACTGAAACATCGGTTCGTCATTTGGGCTATCACCCACAAAAATAAACTTCTCTCGTTGTTCGCTCAATTCGAAACCCAATTCTGAACTGACAAACAATTGGCAGGTCGAGAGCTTATCATAATCCCCGAACCAACCGTTGACATGAATTGATGAAATTTTGGCAACAGCGCCTGAGTCTTCAAATATATTTTTTATCTTCAGTACGGATTCGTTGGGAAGTGGGGCTACATCTTCACAAAAGTCTACAGCCAAATCCGCTTCTCGGTAGGCCTGATCTGCACTGATTGCTGAACCAGGAACCTTTTGGAGAATTTCCTTTTTGAGGGTGGCAAGTTTTGTTTGGTCCTCAAGTCTTTGTTCCTTACTTCTTACATAACATCTGTGCATCTTTAGGGTATTTCGATCGTACGCAAAATAGAACGCTCCGTTTTCGCCCACCACTCCGGCAACTGGCCAGAAGCGGGCAATCATATCACACCAACCGGCTGGGCGACCTGTAATGGGGATGGTGATTAGACCAGCTTGATGAAGCTTTTCAATGGCTAGGTATGCTGATCCCTTTAGGCGGCCATCAGTCGTCACTGTGTCATCAATATCGAAGAAAACCCCACGAATATTTTGACAAACTTCTGCTGGAATATGCTTGATCAGGCGCAATTCATTTCCTCCGCAGCAAAATCCTCCAATATCCCTGCATCGGCGGCGATGTCCAAAAAGGAAAACCTATTTCGCATTTCTCGGCAATGGACAATCGCATCGCGATAGAGGTCTGCCTCTACTCCAAGCTCTTTATAGTTGACTGGCCCACCTGAGGACTTCAGCAACTCTTCCATTTCTTCGACTGAAATCAAAAAAGGCTGAACTTCATCTTTAAATTCTGTCCATATCTCTTGTAATCGCTGATTGGCTTTTTCTAAGGCCATGCCTTCAAAAGACTTCTTGGCAAACTCATCTCTGCATTGTTTGGCTATTCCTTTGCCCATGCGCCTTTCCATATCTGGCAGATCAATGACGGTTGTCTTCAGCGTCGGTGGTTTATCGGCACTGAGCAACGTACTTTGAAGCCTGGCCATAGTCAGTGAAGCCACCCCGACTTGTTGTCCATGAAGAGTTCCAGGGTGTCGGTCTCCAGCGAAGCAATCTATGTAGTGAGAAATCTGATGTTCGCCCATCGATCCTGAATTAGAAACTCCTGAGAATGAAACCCCTAAGCCCCCCAATGTGAGAACTCGGTGTAGGTATCCCATGGCCTCAAGATCTCCCTTTGGCAGTTGCCCAGCACGGGAATTCAGTTCAGGTTCATCTTGCTCTTGAATAATGTAAGGAGATTGGAGGTAAAGTGTTCCCAACAGACGGTGAGAAAGCCACCAGTCAACTTGGGCGACTGACCGACATAAACAATCTCCAAAACCAGAGGCTGCCAAATAGGGGGGTGCTGAAGCAGAAACACTTAGATCGACAAAAAAACCCTTTGGTGCATGTGATGGTAGCGAAATCTTTAGTCCGGAATCCAAACGCATTGAGGCTGTAGCAGAAGTATAGCCATTCATTGAACCGGAGGTCGCAAAGACCGCATACTGCTGGCCATTCAGCATTGTTGAATGTTTACAAATGTCATTCACTGTTCCTGAGCCGCAAGCAACAACACCGTCAAACGAACTAAATTTTGGCCTCAACTCTTCAACGAAACTCAGGTCAGCATGAGGATGATCAAGAATCATTACCTGCATTTCACCAGATGCCCTGAAGGCATTTTCTATCCTTTTTCCAAGAACTGTGTAGGTAGTCTCATCACAGACAAGCAATAAATTTTTGCTCAAACCAATTTGATTCAAGAGTTCAACCTCTTGTCCCTCCAGGCTCTCTTTGATTACGATTGATTCAAAAGGTACTGACGCCAGCTCCTGTGTCTCGGGATTCATCCATCTACCGGCAACCAGGTCGTCAATTAATTCCGTCCAGTTGTCCATACTTTACAATTT
>WTIF01000077.1 GCA_011522845.1 Deltaproteobacteria bacterium | reverse complement strand
GTTCTCCCTGATGTTCAGATATTATTTTGTTCGAAAGCAGCCCCATCATTGACAAGGCTGTCATCGATTTTCCGCATCCAGATTCTCCAACAAGACCCACAGTTTCCTGCTCATTGAGTGTGATGTTGATCTTGTTAAGAACCTGGACAGGCCCTTTCTCGGTATTTAGGCTGAGGTTGTAGTCGCGCAGTCTTAACAAATTGGAACGATTTTCGGTTTCTTCCATTCAGAAATATCAAAGGTTTAGTTCAGAAGTACAGCAAGGTAGCGTGAGCCACCTACTGAGAATGAATCAATTCTCCATCTCATCGAACTGGCCACTTTCTGCATCTTCCAGATATTGATGTTGATGCACAACCATTCCCCAATCTGAAAAAGTAATGACTGAGTAAATTGGCGGCTCCTTGATCAACTGAAAGGGCAAATTCTCAGTCGTGAAAGTAAATTGGTGGACGGTCGAAGGTTGACAGGAAAAAGGTATCCCTCGCCAAACACCATGAAGTGGTCTATGCAAATGCCCACAGAATAAATGTTTTACGTTTTCGTGAGAATTCAGGATCTCACCTAAAATCTCTCCATCTGCCAGATTGCAGTTGTCCATTTCCTTCATACCCACCTTGAAGGGTGGATGGTGAAGAAAGACATAAACAGGGTCATTTAAGTGACTCTTCAATTCGTTACGCAACCAGTCTTGCCTCTTTTCACAATAACGACCTGCTACTTGACCTTCCTGTAAAGTGTCCAAAAAGAGATAGACTTCCCCATCGGATTGCATTTTGGATTGAATGAAACCATAGGGATCGATCGCTGTTTCTGGAAAAACACCTTTGAAGGGTTCCCGCTGGTCGTGATTTCCAAGCACAAGTTGATAATTCAGTTTATATTTTTCCAGTAACGCTCTGAGAAGGCGGTAAGAAGGCGTGTCACCTTCATTGCAAAGATCACCAGTGATTACAAGCAGGTCCAGATCAGGATGCCTAAGCTTTATGTTTGCCAAAGCCTGTTCGAAGCGTTGACTGGGGTCTATTTCATGGATTTTCTGACCTTCTGGAACGAGGTGAAGATCAGTTAATTGTATGATTTTCATAGCTCAACTTTTCGGTATTCCTTCATTATCAATCTTTGAAATCAACTAGTAAGCAAATAGTCTCTTCAAATTGTGAAATCGAGTACGCTTGACTTTCTTTCGAAGCTAAACAAGCATCTTTCCTTAATTTAACATTATTGTCTCACATATAATCCTTTAGATCAGATACCTCGAGCAATTGAACTCATGGAATATTTTATCCAGCAACTCATCAATGGAGTGACGCTTGGCTCGATCTACGGCTTGATCGCAATTGGCTACACGATGGTATATGGAATCATCGGGATGATCAATTTTGCTCATGGCGATATCTTCATGATAAGCGCCTTCATTGCCCTGATTGGCTTACTGGTCCTGTTTGGGGCGGGAATAACTTGGTTACCTCTCGTGCTCATCGTTGTTTTGATTCTATCGATGTTCCTCACGGCAGCCTGGGGTTGGGTTGTTGAAAGAATTGCTTATCGGCCACTCAGAGGCTCTTTCCGGTTGGCACCGCTGATCTCTGCGATTGGAATGTCGCTCTTCCTACAAAATTTCGTTCAAATTGCCCAAGGTGCTCGAATCAAACCGCTACCACCGGTGGTTAGCGGAGGATTTGTCTTGATGGATAGTGGCGATTTTACAGTAAATCTCAGTTATTTGCAGATCGTTATTGTAGTTCTGACGCTGAGTTTGATGACGGGCTTTTCCATACTAATCTCTAAAACAGCCTTGGGTCGGCAACAAAGAGCCTGCGAACAAGATAGGACAATGGCAGCCTTGGTGGGAATCAATGTGGATCGGACAATTTCTCTAACATTCGTAATAGGGGCTGCTCTTGCTTCAGTGGCAGGTTTGATGTTCCTACTATATTATGGAGTTATTGATTTTTTCATTGGTTTCCTCGCTGGAATCAAGGCGTTCACTGCTGCTGTTTTGGGTGGAATTGGTTCTTTGCCAGGTGCAATGCTGGGAGGGTTACTGATTGGACTAATTGAGACTTTCTGGTCTGCTTACTTCACCATCGAATACAAAGATGTGGCTGCCTTCTCAATCTTGGTGCTGGTATTGATCTTCAGGCCTACTGGGTTGCTGGGCCAACCAGAAGTTGAAAAAGTCTAATGTTAGTCAAATCTGAAAACCTCCCACCTATCTTCAAAGATAGCTTCATCACGGGACTGATCACTTTGATTCTGGCGGTCCCGATTGTGGGCTTACCTACCATCAATGCTACTGAAGGATTACAGATTGAACCTCGATGGTCAGTTGTTATCTGGATGGTCCTAGCAGTCTTTCTGGGTCGTCTTGTTCTGAACTTTTGGTGGTATCGTGAACAAACATCATCCAGTTCAACAATTCCGTTAAATACGCCTTCCCTTCAATCACTCCAGCAATTACTGAAATTCATTATCCCCATTGGAGTCCTGTTCGCACTGGTTTTACCAGCGATGCCTTTCGCTTCTCGCTATGTGATGGATGTGGCGATTCTGGTGATTACCTACATCATGTTGGGCTGGGGACTGAACATTGTCGTGGGGCTAGCGGGTTTGTTGGACCTTGGCTACGTTGCCTTTTATGCGATTGGAGCCTATTCCTATGCTCTCTTGGCGAACTATTTTGACTGGTCCTTTTGGATCTGCTTGCCACTCGCAGGAGTGTTTGCCGCCATTTCAGGAATACTACTAGGATTCCCAGTTCTGCGCTTACGCGGAGATTATTTGGCGATCGTGACGTTGGGTTTTGGGGAAATCATTCGAGTCATTCTATTAAATTGGTATGAGTTCACAGGTGGTCCAGACGGTATTTCTGGCATACCTCGACCAAGTTTTTTTGGCTTAGAGTTCAAGCGAAGTTCTGAAGGTACTTTTTCTAGTTTTTTTGGGCTGGATTATAGCTCGATGCACCGAATTATTTTTCTGTATTATTTGATTCTGGCCTTAGCTTTGTTGACAAATTTTGTCACATTACGGCTAAGGAAACTTCCAGTGGGGCGCGCATGGGAGGCATTGAGAGAAGATGAAATTGCCTGCCGATCTTTGGGAATCAACCCAACAAATACAAAGTTGACGGCTTTCGCTATTGGGGCAACCTTCGGTGGACTAGCAGGATCTTTTTTTGCCACAAGACAAGGCTTTATCAGTCCTGAAAGCTTCACCTTCATTGAATCAGCAGTCATCTTAGCGATCGTGGTTTTGGGGGGTATGGGAAGTCAAATTGGAGTCGTACTGGCGTCAGTCGTGTTGATCGGAGGAACAGAACTATTCAGAGAGTTGGAAGAATACAGAATGTTAGCTTTTGGGGCCTTGATGGTGGGGATCATGGTTTGGAAACCAAGAGGTTTGCTTGCTCATCGTGAGCCTACAATCCGTATTAAAACGGAAGGCAGTTCATGAGTGTCCTATTAGC
>WTIF01000205.1 GCA_011522845.1 Deltaproteobacteria bacterium | reverse complement strand
ATTCTGCCCACTGCAAAATAGCGTGATTGTGGGTGAGAAAAATAAAGACCACAAACCGAGCTGGCTGGCCACATTGCAAGGTTTTCTGTAAGGCTGATTCCTGTGTGTTGGTTTACTTTCAAAAGATCAAACAGGATTGGTTTTTCAGTGTGATCTGGTTGAGCAGGATAGCCTGGTGCCGGTCGTATCCCTTGGTACTTCTCAGCAATCAAATCCTCCTTGGAGAGCGCCTCGCTTTTACCAAAGCCCCACCATTCACGCACACGCATGTGAAGATATTCAGCAAAAGCTTCGGCTAGGCGATCTGCCAGAGCTTTGATCATAATGGCGTTGTAGTCGTCATTTTGGCGAGAGTATGCTTGTGCAGCTTCTTCTACCTCATGGCCTGTAGTCACCGCGAAACCACCAAGATAATCTGCTTTTCCAGTATCAATTGGTGCGATGAAATCGGAGAGAGAGTACTGAGGAAGTGAACCTTCTTTGGAAACTTGCTGTCTCAGACAGTGAAAGACTGTCTGGATTTTTGAGCGCGAATCATCATTGAAAACGATGATGTCATCACCGATTGAATTAGCAGGGAAAAAACCAGCAACCGCTCTGGGCTGAAACATTTTTTCGTCAAGGATCTTCTGAAGAATCTGTTGAGCATCGTCAAATAATTTTTGTGCTTCCTGTCCGATTTTTTCATCCTCCAAGACTTGGGGAAAGCGTCCACGAAGCTCCCAAGCGTGAAAGAAAGGTGTCCAGTCGATAAAGGGAATCAATTCTTCTAAGGTTATCGCAGGGAACAAATGACTACCTGCTTCCACGTGTTTGCCACCAAAAACTCGAATACCCAAGAAATCAGGGATAGGAATTGTGGTCTGGTTCCAGTCAATCGGAACATGACGCTTTCTAGCCTCCTCTAGGCTTATTAACTGTCTTCGCCCACTTTTCTCAAAATATGCTTCTCTTCGCTTTTCCTGTTCGATTCGAATGTCAGCAATGAACTCATCAGAATGCTTTTGGTTCAGCAACTTTGAAACAACATTAACTACCCTGGAGGCGTCAAGAACATGGATGACTGGATTTGAGCGAGAGGGTGCTATCTTTACAGCTGTATGGGCTGCGCTTGTCGTGGCTCCTCCAATTAACAATGGTAGAAAAAGGTTTTCACGTTCCATTTCTCTGGCAACGTGAACCATTTCATCTAGAGATGGTGTGATCAACCCTGATAATCCCAGGATGTCTACTTGTTGCTCTTTCGCTGTTTGAAGAATCTTTTCACAAGGCACCATCACACCGAGGTCGATCACCTCGTAGTTGTTGCAGGCCAGCACAACACCGACAATATTCTTCCCAATGTCATGAACGTCTCCTTTTACAGTGGCCAGCAGGATCTTAGCTTTAGTCGAAGTTTCAGAATTTTTCTCTTTTTCTTGCTCCATGAAAGGGAGTAGATAGGCGACAGCCTGCTTCATCACTCTCGCGCTTTTGACTACTTGTGGAAGAAACATCTTCCCCTCACCAAAAAGATCTCCCACAATCCTCATCCCGTCCATGAGAGGTCCCTCAATCACCTCAAGAGGTCGATCAAATAATTGTCGTGCTGCCTCTGTGTCTTCTTGAATGAAGTCCGTGATTCCCTTGACCAAAGAATGAGTCAGACGCTCCTGAACAGATCCTTCTCGCCAGGCAAGAGTTTTTTTCTCTGATTTTGCCTCAGCTTGATAGCCTTCGGCAAATTCAATCAACCGCTCTGTTGCATCTTCTCTTCGGTTCAGGAGAACGTCTTCTACTTTTCCCAAGAGTTCTGAGGGGATTTCCTCATAGACTGCAAGCATTCCTGCGTTAACAATTGCCATGTCCATTCCCGCCTGGATGGCATGGTACAGAAACGCAGAGTGCATTGCTTCTCGGACAGGATTATTCCCACGAAAAGAGAACGAGATGTTAGAAACCCCTCCGCTAACTTTTGCTCCCGGGCAGACTTGTTTGATTTCTCTGGTGGCTTCAATGAAATCAAGTGCATAGTTGTTATGCTCTTCCATTCCAGTGGCTACTGTCAGAATATTAGGATCAAAGATGATGTCTGATGGAGGAAAGCCAATGGACTCTGTCAAGAGTTTATAGGCTCTTTGGCAGATTCGAACTTTATCTTCCTTGGAGGCAGCCTGACCTTCTTCATCGAAGGCCATCACGACAGCAGCTGCTCCATATCTGCGAAGAGTTTTAGCCTGCCGAAGGAAAACTTCCTCACCTTCTTTGAGCGAAATTGAATTGACTAAAGCTTTCCCCTGAATACATTTCAGGCCTGCTTCAATCACAGACCATTTTGAACTGTCGATCATGATCGGCACTCGGGCAATATCTGGTTCTGAGGCGATCAGGTTCAGAAAGTGCGTCATTGAGGCCTCACCATCCAAAAGGGCCTCGTCAAAATTCACATCAATAATGTCAGCCCCTGCTTCCACCTGCTGGCGGGCTATAGAAAGCGCTTCATCAAAGTCCCCATTCAAAATTAATTTTTTGAATTTTGGCGATCCGGTGACGTTGGTTCTTTCTCCAATCAAGAGGAAGCCTTTGTCAGTGGTGGCGTTCAAAGGCTCAAGACCAGCGTATCGGCTAAAGGCGTCAACAGTTCGAAGTTTTCTGGGAGGCATCTTTTGTACAGATGCCACCATTTGCCTGATATGCTCCGGTGTAGTGCCACAGCACCCGCCCATTATGTTCATCCACCCTTGGTCTGCGAAATCCTTTAGGAAATCGGCAAACTCTTCAGGTGTCTGGTCGTACTCACCCATCGCATTAGGCAAACCTGCATTGGGATAACAACCCATGAAAAATTTTGATTTTGTGCTGAGTTCTTCTAGGAAAGGCCGCATTTCCTGAGCACCAAGCGCACAATTGATTCCGACTGCAATTGGATTGGCGTGCTCAATCGAGTTATAAAAAGCTTCCAGAGTCTGACCAGAGAGAGTTCTGCCCGAGGCGTCAGTAATGGTCACTGATAAGAAGAGTGGTAGGCGAATTTTTTGTTCCTCAAATACCTGCTCAATCGCATAGATTGCGGCTTTCATGTTCAAGGTGTCAAAGCTGGTCTCACACAAAAGAAGGTCTACTCCTCCTTCAACCAGAGCTTCTACCTGCTCCTTATACGCGTCGACCACCTCATCAAAATTGACCGCCCGATAAGCTGGGTTGTTCACATCTGGAGACATGGAGGTGGTTCGATTCGTTGGGCCAATGGCACCGGCAACAAAAGCGGGATGGGAAGGGTCTTCAAGCTGGAATGAATTTATGGCATCTCTAGCAATTTGGGCTGCATGAAGATTGATTTTGGATACTTCAGATTCTAGCTGGTAGTCTGCTTGGGAGATTCGGTTCGCATTGAAGGTATTGGTTTCAATGATGTTTGCACCGGCGCGCAAAAAATTGAGGTGTATATCTTTTATGACCTCAGATTTGGTGATTGAAAGTAGGTCGTTGTTTCCTTGAAGTGCGTGGTGATGATCAAGGTAGAAAGACCCCCGAAAGTCTTCCTCTTTCAAAATGTAACCCTGAATCATGGTGCCCATGGCACCATCAAGGAAAACAATTTGTTTGGTCAACAAAGCTTGTAGGCGTTGACCATTGTGGTTGGTAAATTGCTGTTCGGAATCCATTAAACTTTTTAAATCAATATATGCGCATTTGGTGATTAATTCAAATTATGCAACAGCCATGAAAGAAAAATCAAGGGAAATGGGTGGTCCTGAGAATCTAGCCTCACTAAATGGATTTTGATCAGTTTCCTTTGGAAAATTCATGGATACTTCATTCTTGTCTTCAGAGATGAGATCGCTGAAAAGCATTGCAAATTCGATTTGAGATTCTTAGTTTGCGGTGTGTTTTTTTGAAATTTCTTGTTCGAGATCAATATGAACCCTGCTTTAGCAAACCAACTTCTCGTTTCGAATTTTCGATTGCCAGCTGAATTACCTGATAAATACAAAGATTTTTGCAAAGGGTTGCTGGGTTTTTTGCCAGAAGACAGAATTTTTACTGATAAACTCAGATGTCTCGCTTATGGCACAGACGCCAGTTTTTACAGAATGGTACCCAAGGTTGTTGTAAAAGTAGCTGAAGAGAACGAGGTCTCCAGTCTCCTTCGTTTAGCTTATCAACTAGAAATCCCAGTAACTTTTAGAGCTGCAGGTACCAGTCTTTCAGGACAGGCGATTACTGATTCTGTGCTGGTTTTGTTAGCGGGGAATTGGACTGGTGCTAGAGTGGAATCCAATGGTGAACTGATCGCCTTGGAGCCCGGTGTGATTGGCTCACGAGCCAACGATATATTAAAGCCATTTGGCAGAAAGATTGGTCCAGATCCAGCCTCCATCAATTCTGCGATGATTGGTGGGATTGCAGCCAATAATGCCAGTGGTATGTGCTGTGGAGTCGATTTCAATAGTTACCGCACACTGCACAGTATGCGAGTCATTCTCGCAGATGGTCATCTTCTCGATACAGACGACCCACAAAGCTGCGAACGTTTTCGTAGGAATCACCGTGAACTGTTGGATTCTCTCGCTTCACTTGCATTTCAAGTCTGCAGCAACACGGAACTATCTGATCGGATAAAGCACAAGTATCAGATTAAAAACACCACAGGTTACAGCCTGAATGCCCTCGTCGATTACCATGATCCTCTTGAAATACTTCAGCATCTCATGATTGGGTCAGAAGGAACTTTGGGGTTCATCTCAGAAATCACCTATAGAACGATTCCCGATCCAGCACACAAAGGAACTGCACTTGTCTTGTTTCCAGACATTGTTTCAGCCTGTTCGGTAGTAACTGAGCTAAAGAAACAGAAGATCGATGCCGTTGAACTCTTTGATCGCTCAAGCCTTCAGGCCATCGAAGACCAGCCCACCGCTCCGAAGCATCTCAAAGGTCTGCATGAAGATGCATGTGCTCTTTTGATTGAGACAGGAGACCAACGAGCAAATCTGCGAGATTCAAAAGTCAGTAAGATCATCAAGCTTCTGAGCACCAAAAAAGTCTTGGTGGAGCCTGAATTTACTTCAGATTCAACTGAAGCTGCGGGACTCTGGAAACTTAGAAAGGGGTTATTCCCATCGGTTGGCAATCTGAGAAAGGCAGGAACAACAGTCATCATCGAAGATTTTGCTGTTCCTGCCGAGAGATTGGCTGAGGCCGTAGTTGATCTGAGAGATCTGTTTAACAAGTATCACTATGAAGACGCAATCCTCTTTGGGCATGCGCTCGAAGGGAACCTTCACTTTTGCTTCACCCAAGATTTTTCAACACAAGCAGAAGTCGATCGTTACGAGAATTTGATGGCAGAGGTCTGTGAACTTCTTGTAGAAAAATATGATGGCTCATTGAAGGCGGAACATGGTACTGGCAGAAACATGGCGCCTTATGTGGAATTGGAATGGGGAAAAGAAGCATATGAGTTGATGAAACAAATAAAGAAATTGTTTGATCCTTCGAACTTGTTGAATCCTGGGGTGATCCTCAACAATGATCCCAAGATCCATGTCAAACAACTTAAACCTCTTCCGGTGGCAAATGAGATCATCGACAAATGCATTGAGTGTGGGTTTTGTGAGGTTCAGTGTCCCTCACGGGACTTGAGTTTGTCACCAAGGCAAAGAATTACCGCGTGGCGAGAAATAACCAGACTAACAACTACCGGAGAAAATAGAGAAATAGAGTCGGAATTGAGAAAGCTTTATCACTACGACGGTGAGGATACCTGTGCTACAGACGGTCTTTGTGCAATGAACTGCCCAGTCGATATTGATACAGGTAAATTGATTAAGCAGCTACGCTTTGACCAACATTCCAGTCTTGAAAATAGCATTGCCAATTGGTGTGAAAGCAATTTTGCGCTGGCTTCAAAACTTGCTCGTCTGGGCTTAGCAGCGGCAAATTTATCACACAAGGTACTCGGTAGTAATGCACTTGTCGGATTGAGCCGCATTATTCGAAAAGTAAGTGGAAATCAAATTCCTCAATGGAATCCGCATTTCCCAAAGCCTGCTCCAAGTATCGATTGGCAATATGAAGCTAAAACTAATTTGAGCAAAGTCGTTTACTTCCCCAGTTGTATCTGCAGGATGATGGGTCCTTCTGAAGGCAGTCACACTTCTCATGCAGAAGCAGTTCACAAAGTTCTAAATCGTGCTGGGTATCAATATATTCATCCAGAGGGAATTGAAGGTATGTGTTGTGGGGTTGCCTTCGATAGCAAAGGCTTTCCAAATCAAGCCAAGCGTAAAACTGAAGAACTCAAAGAAGCACTTTTGAAAGCATCCAACAATGGAGAGTACCCAATTCTTTGCGAAACTAGTCCATGTGTTCAGCGTTTGAATCAAGAATTGTCAGAATTACCAATTTTTGATCCTGTTTCATTTGCAGGGGAATTTTTAATAGATCAGCTCGAGTTACAGCAATTGGAGGAGACCGTTGTGATTCATCCAACTTGCAGTAATCGTAAGGCAGGGCATGTTGCCAAAATGCAGGCTATTGCTGAGAAATGTTCGAAGGAAGTTGTTCTACCACACACAGTTACTTGTTGTGGTACTGCCGGAGATCGAGGGATTTTTCATCCTGAGCTTCCCGAAAAAGCCCTGAACAGTTTACAGAGTCAAATTCCCAAAAATTGTTCACTTGGTATTTCCAATAGTAGGACATGCGAACTCGGGCTCTCCATGGTATCAGATGTAAAATTTGAATCTCTGTTTCACCTTCTACTTAAGGCATCAAAGCCAAAAAATTGAATCAGCTGGAAGGTTTGAGTTCTGGTAGTTTTTCGAAGACAATAGGCTCTCCCGCGATCGATTGTCTTGACCGAAAAACCAAAATGATTTTGTTTCCAGTAAAGGGATCTTCAAGTTTCATTTTCTGAGGAAACAACCCAGCTTCCCCCTCCTGCCATCTGTTGATCTCTACACTAAGTTGATCGCCCAAAACGCTATCTTGTTTTACCAACTCGATCGCCCGCTGATTTTCATCCCTCTTTACCACCTCCAGTAAACTAACTTTCCTAGGGTGCTGAAGTAATTCTTGAATTTCGCCCAGCTGCACGTCTACCCCTAAAAATTCTTCCCGAATCTCTAAGGAATTTTCGTGAAGGGATGAAGACTGATCACGGTAGTCGTACATCAGAATTTGTGAATCATTTGCTCGTAATTCCCAAATTCGAGTTCCGATTACAGGAGCTAATACTCTTAAACGAACCCCATCTTCTTGTAGCAGTAATTCAATATCGCCGGTCTGCTTCTCATTCTCAGATTGAATGAGTATACGGCCTGAATAGAGTTGTGCTGTTTTGGTAGGATTTTGAAGATTTGGAGGCTGGATTGTTTGACAAGCAGCCAGTCCAAGAATGACTGGCCAGCAGAAAAAATGAGATATTATTTTTTTTCTTTGGGCTCCTTCATAAACATTGCTTCGCAAGAAAAAAAAACAATCAAGTAGACAGCTGAGACTGCCCCGAAGGTCATCAAAATATTAAATTCGTGCATAAATAAGCCTATTCAGAAGTAAGATATCAAAATCAATGAACTGAATTTACTGAGAAACAGCCCCACTTGCAACAGCTTTCAGAGTAAATAGTTGAGAGCTTTGCTGATTTGATCATCCTGCAAACAAGTAGCCAGACAGCCATGAGTTCCGTGTGGACATTGTTTCATTTGACAGTGGCTATTCTCTAATTTTGGTGTGATAACGCGTTCCAAATTCTCCAAAGGTCCCCACCGGTCAGGGGTATGAGGTATTGCTGGACAATAAAAGGTAGCAACTGGAGTTCCAACTGAACTGGCTATATGAGCTGGTCCAGTACTTGTGGTAATCAACCCACATGCCTCTGAAAGCAGAGCAATCATTTGCTCCAAATTTAATGTGCCAGTCAGATCCGTGATGTTATTTGTAGATAAGTCTGATTTAAGCGACTCATTGTATTCTTTCTCGGAATTTACTCCAGTGAGCACGACCCTAATGCCAGAAAGAGAGATTTGCTGAATTATTGTCCTGTATTGATCAAGACTTAGGTTGGGTGCGGAATCTCCATTCCCTGGATGAACAACAATGTATTTTCCGAGGATGTCATTCGCAGTAAGTATTTCTTGTAATTCTCGCTTTGTTTTTTCGGGAATAGCTAAACGAAACTGAGGAATCTCACTTGGTAAATCCTGGATGAGTGGTTCCAAGAGATCAAGATTGTACTCAGCTTCATGTTTCAGGCATTCCTTGCGAGACTGATGGACCCGATCAGTCAATAAGAAAGAATACCAACGGTGGCTTGTGCCAATTCGCCTGGGTATCCCAGCCCACCATAAGGCAGATGTTAAACCGAAGCGAGGATAGAAAAGAATTGCAGCTTCATAATTTTGTTGCTGGATTTCAGTAGCAAGAAGTTGATGCCCCCTAATACCGCGATGAACTCCTTCGGGGTCATAGTTCAGTATCTGGCCAATCTCTTTTACGTTTTTCAAGATAGGGTGTGTGTATGTTCTGGCGAGGAAGTCAATTTTACAATCAGGCCACCTTTCTTTGATGGGTTTGACAACAGGAAGGGTAAGCAGTGTATCGCCAATGCGATCAGTTCGAACAAGTAAAATTTTTCGCAATTTATAAAGATTAGTGAATAGGGTTCAGTTCTCAGAACACGCTGTGCTAACAGGACTACTTTTTTAAAAGTTGCACAATTTCTTGGATTTTTTGTTGAGCAGCCTCGGGGTCAGATTGTGTAATCGCTTGTTGAACACAATGATTGAGGTGTTCTTCTAGAATGTTTTTTTCTACTTGCTGGATCGCTCCCTCCAAAGCACGTAACTGAGTTAGGATATCAACACAATACCGCCTCTCTGAAATCATTTTCTGTATTCCCCGAACCTGTCCTTCGATCCTTCGCAAGCGAGGTAATTGTAGGTCGTGATCCGGATGGGGCGTCATAGTCATGAGGCTAATCAATACTTGGAATTTGAAATGTTCTTAAACGCAGTGCATTGCTGACGACAGAAATGGAACTAAGTGCCATGGCGAGGGCTGCCCACTCTGGATTGAGGCTAATTCCCCAGGCACTGAAAGCACCTGCTGCGAGAGGGATGCTCAAAAAATTATAGCCAAAAGCCCAAAACAAATTTTGTTTTATGTTTTTAATCGTTTCTCGGCTTAACTGAAGAAGCCCAGCGAGGTGCCGTAAATCATTCTTCATTAGTACGGCATCCGAGGTTTCTAAAGCCAGCCCCGTTCCACTCCGTAGAGTAACCCCGACATCGGCTTTCGTCAAAGAGAGCGCATCATTCATGCCGTCACCAACAAAGAGTACCAATTGTTTCTGATCCTGCCATTGCTCAATTTTCTTAGCTTTATCCAGTGGGGATAACTCTGCATTCCAATTCTGTACTCCAAGTTCGAGGGCTGCTGATTGGACGACTCTGGATCGATCACCTGAAAGAATAGCTATCTCCCTACCCTGTCTTGTAGCAAATTTTACAAAAGATTTGCTTTCAGCCCGTAATTCATCCTGGCACTCCAATAATCCAATCCAGTATCCATCCCTCACAACATGCACGAGAGTAGTTGCCGCATCCGCTACCTCTATGTTTTCAGGTACTTTGAGTCCTGACTGGAGAAGCCACTTTTCACTACCCAGTTGAATCAGTTGGTTTTCAACTTTTGCCTCAACACTTAAGCCAGAAATTGCCAGAAATTCCTCAGCTTTTGAAAGCACTAATGATCGTTGTTGGGCAGCATTGATGATGGCTTGAGCAAGAGGATGTTCAGATGATTTTTCAACTGAAGCGGCTAAAGTCAGCACCTCTGATTCAGAAACATTTGGTGCAGTTTGAATTTTATGAAGTTGAGGCTTTCCGTGAGTTAAAGTGCCAGTTTTATCCAACGCAATAATTTCTGCCTTTGCAGCCCACTCCAACGCACTTGCATTACGCATCAGTAGCCCGTTGCGTGCTCCCGTAGTGGTCGCCACTAAAATTGCGACAGGGGTGGCCAATCCCAATGCACATGGGCAAGCAATCACAAGCACAGCAATGATATGCTCAAGAATCTGAGGCCAGCTTGCCCCCAGATAATACCAAGTCCCACCAGTGAGTAGCGCAATCAAAATAACAAATTTGACGAAATGTCCTGAAAATTGATCGACTAGTCGGGCAATGGGGATCTTATCATTTTGGGCGTCGATCACATTATGAATGATCTGCTGTAGTGCTGTATCAGGACCTACTTTTTGGACCTCAACAAGCAGCGTTCCCTGTTGATTGATTGTGCCAGCTTGGATGAAGTCGCCAATTGATTTCTCGATGTAAATGCTTTCGCCAGTCATCATCGATTCATCCAGACTACTGTAGCCATCTTTGATCAAACCATCAGCCGGAACCCGATCGCCTGGTCGCAAGCGAATTAAATCGCCTTTGACCAATATTTCGCTTGGAACATCACGCTCAGTATCACCCTGCACTAACCTTGCTTTTGATGGCTGGAGCAACCACAAATCTCTGATTGCACTTGTAGCTTGGCTACGGCTTTTCCCCTCCAGATACCTGCCGATCAGGATCATGGTTATGATTACTGCAGCAGTTTCCAGGTAGAGTGGAGCATCAACGAGAGAAGTACCTTGCAGAATCAATATGAAGCTGACAAAGCTCCAGAGCAGTGCTGCCCCGGTCCCAAGGGCAACAAGAGTGTCCATGTCAGGACTCCATTGAATCAGGGAACGAAAACCATTCTTGTAGAAATCCCCCCCAGCCCAAAGTACCGGTAGAATCAGTATCCATTGAGTAAGTACATGAGCCGTTGGGGATTCTGATGGATTGAAAAAGGCAGGCAATTGCAAGTTTGCCATCGGGCCCATGGCCAAAACGAATAAAGGCAGCGTTCCAACAAGCGCCCACTTCCAGTTGCTATTTTCTTGGGAAGAATCTGGGATTGAAAGTGAACTCAAATTGTTAGATTGAAGCTTTTGTGGAGAGTAACCTTTTTGAGAAAGTAAACTGTGAATTTCGTTATCTGATAATCGATCAGAATCGTACTCAACTCTGCAGTTTGATAGGGCTAAATTGACTTCTGCATGCATAACTCCCCTCAATTCTTTCAATGAGTTCTCAATGGATCGCACGCAGCCTGCACAACGTACATTCTGAAGTTGATACTGAGCAAAAGCTCTAGAATCTTTTACCTTTAAATCTTTGCTGTTCTGCAAATTTTGTTTGGATTCAAGAATGATTGATGACATTTTTCTCTGAGGAAAGTTGGGTATTGAAGATAAATAATGTATACCCCCTATGGGTATATTCGTCAATATTCTTAAATTGATCTGGTCTCAACTTATAATTTGGTAACGATTCATCTTCGCTGAATATGAGTTTCACGTTGATTGTTTTTGAAATCATTTAATAATTCTGTGGTCTTTATAAATTTTCAGAATCTGAAATCGGAGCGATGGAATGCAGGAAGGTGTGTTGGTCTTGAAATCTGGTGAAGTATTTGAGGGTTGGCTTCATGGCACAGGAGGGTCATCACAAGGTGAAGTGATTTTCAATACATCAATGACGGGCTACCAAGAGATTCTAACAGATCCGTCCTATTCTGGTCAGATAGTCACAATGACATACCCCCATATTGGAAATTATGGGATTAATCCTGAAGACATGGAATCAATAAAGGTACATGCCCAAGGTCTGATAGTGAAAGAACTAAGCCTTGTGCCAAGTAATTGGCGAAGTTCAAAGCCTCTTGGAGAATGGTTGATGGAGCATGGCGTGACCATCTTGGAAGGAATTGATACGAGAGCACTTGTTAAGAAAATTAGAGCAGGCGAGTGCAACGGATTGATCGCAGGAAAGCCTGAAGATTCTAAAGCTCTTGAGAAATTACGTGAGAGATCTGCGAATCTTCAATCAATGGAAGGCCAAAATTGGGCAGATCAGGTTTCCACAAAAAAAGCTTATGATTGGGAGACACCGAGAGATGTTAAATTTCAAGTAGTCGCCTACGATTTTGGAATTAAACACAATATTTTGCGTCTGATGGCCAACTTAGGAATGCAAGTGAGAGTGGTTCCATCATCTACTCCTGCTTCACAAGTTTTAGAGCAAAATCCTGATGGAGTCTTTTTATCAAATGGCCCGGGAGATCCTGCTGTAGTGAAGGGTGCAATTGAGAATGTGAAAGGGCTACTTGGAAAAATTCCAATATTTGGAATTTGTCTCGGGCATCAGATTCTTTCTCTGGCTTTAGGATGTCGAACCTACAAGTTGGAATGTGGTCACCATGGGGCAAATCATCCAATTATGGATTACCAAACCAATAAGATTGAGATTGCTAGTCACAATCATGGGTTTGCAGTAAATGAGTCGAAGCTTCCCAAAGGTGTGCGAGTCACACATCGGAATCTGAATGATGAAACAATTGCAGGGATTGAATCGACCAATCTTTCAGCTTATTCGGTCCAGTACCATCCTGAAGCTGCTCCAGGACCACACGATTCACAATATCTCTACAAAAGATTTGTGGAGATGATGCAAAGCAATAAGTAGCTATGCACTCAGAGTTTGCACTTAGAACCAATCCTTTCGCTTCAAAAACCAACCAATCCCAATCCCAACGATTAGCATAAAGATGAGAACCATCGGGTAGCCCAATTCCCACCCCAGTTCTGGCATATGCTGAAAATTCATCCCGTATATCCCAGCAATAAGAGTCAGCGGCATGAAGATTGTCGAAATCACAGCCAAAACCTTCATCTTGTCATTGGTTTTCTGACTCATCAGTGATAGATAAAGATCGATCATTCCTGAAAGAATTTCTTGATCAGCTTTTACAAATTCAAGGGCTTGCTGGGAATGATCTTGAACATCTCTCAGATACATCAAATTTTCTTCACGAAACCACTCGCTGTAATCATCATATAATTCTCCTACAAGACTACGAACAGCGGGCATCACCCTTGCGACGGAGATCATTTGTCTACGGAGTCTGTAAACCTCTTGCAAAAGTTGGGGGTCAGGTTTTTCACTAAGTGTATCCTCCATCAGAATGAGGCTATCGCGTATCTCATCAAGAAACTCAAGATGCTGATCCACCAACAGATCCAAAACAGCACAAAATAGAAAATCTGGGTGCAAATCACGATAGTGCGATCTTTTCCCACGCCGGATCCTTTGTCTGACGGGCTCTAGGAGGTCTTTCTCTGAACTTGCAAAAGTGACCAAGTCATTTTCTCTCCAAAGAATATTTATCTGTTTGCGTGTTACCTCCATCTTCTCTGGATTCCAACTGAAAGTGGGAACAGTCACCAGTAGGAGTTGTCCTTGTTCATCTAGTTTAGGTCTTTGATTCTGATGGACAATATCTTCAATTAAAAGTGGGTGGAGCCCGAAGTAATTCCCAACACCCTCAATCCCTTCCTTGTCATTCAAGTGCTCATATCCGTACCAACGAAGCGCAACTGTGCGCTCAGTAAAGTTAGAAAGGTCTGAGGGAATAACGAAACTTTCTGCGTAGAAGCCATTTTTTGCTTCAAGACATCTAAGCTCTGACATCAATAAAGAATGATAAATTTGTCTGACAACTTAATAGCCCAAGCCCAATTAAATATTGCAAAACTCATGAATTTATGAAGGTGAATGATTTGAATACCTTTATATAGATTTTTTATCTTTTATGATGCTGCTAGATTT
>WTIF01000325.1 GCA_011522845.1 Deltaproteobacteria bacterium | reverse complement strand
GTTGGCTCTTCTGTAACTGGAGGGTTGATGATGTTTGTATCTGTGTCGTCTTCTACACAGGTGTTATTGACTGGGTCATATACAAAGCCCCAGCTCTCACAGTTGTCAATGATGAGCACAGCATCGTCATCCCCTTCCGCATCTACAGCAGGATCCACTGGTTGATACGAAGGTTGGTAAGTCGTCTCGGTTATGGACTCTTCAGGCATTGCGCCACAGTTTGCTATGGAAGTTGCCAAGGCAACGATGGCTGCTGCTTTGATGAA
Organism: Deltaproteobacteria bacterium; assembly: GCA_011522845.1. Lineage (GTDB taxonomy): Bacteria > SAR324 > SAR324 > SAR324 > NAC60-12 > JCVI-SCAAA005. The sequence continues at coordinate 3,210 of WTIF01000325.1, read as the reverse complement.
GGTCTTTACTAATTGAGCTTTCATGATTCATCCTCTGGATGGGGTTTCTAAGAACCGAGTCAATGTGTCTCGGTTTTGTTTCAATTGTTAAATTTAAGTTACATAAACTTTGAATATCTGTCGGTCAGTTTTTTATAATTTTCTAGATAAAAATACAAAATACTAATTTTTAATTATTTATAATTTTATAAATTTAATAAAAATAGATAAATTTAATTATTAGATATTTTTTATGAATATGTTCTGAGAAGAATTTTTCTGAAAAAAGAGTTTGGATAGATTGTGGTGCTAGAGCTCAGAATTCAGCGAAAGTGTTCATAGGTATCTGGTACAGCCGAACGGAAGGTTGAGTGATCGGCACAGCCAATTGTGTCACAAGACTGCTTGCGATTAGCCTAGTAAAAATGCAATCAATCAAATGAAACATTGCTTGAGGAAAATGGATGCAAAGCCCGTCTGTTTTCGTCTCAATAATCCGATTTGTTAGCCAACTTCTTTTTCAGGGAATCATGATAGCCCAAGCAAACGCCGCTACGGTTCTTGGCATTGAAGCCCACCCGATCACGGTCGAAGTGGATGTGGCGATTGGACTGAGTGCCTTCAACATTGTTGGTCTGCCAGACAACACGATTCGGGAGAGTCGAGACCGCATCCTGGCAGCATTGAGCAACTGTGGATTTGCCCTGCCACCCAGGAAAATCGTGGTCAATCTAGCACCAGCACAACTCAAGAAAGTGGGAGCAGGTTTTGATTTACCGATTGCAGTCGCGCTGCTTGCAGCGATGGGCCACTGTCCGGCAGAGCGATTAAAGGACTGTCTATTTGCCGGGGAACTTTCCCTAGAGGGAAGCCTACGATCTGTGAGAGGCGTGTTGCCAATGGCTCTGATGGCTCGGCGCCAGCAGCTGAGCCAGCTTGTGCTACCTGTCGCCAATGAATTGGAGGCAGGTGTGGTTCCTGAACTGCAGCGTGTGCCCGTTAAACACCTGAGGGATGTGATTGCCTTTCTGCGCAGCGAACAGGAGTTCCCGCAGACGGAGTTGGATACTGAGTCCTTGTTTCAGCAACACCAGCAACTTGGTGAGGATCTGCAGGACGTCAAGGGTCAGGAACACGTCAAAAGAGCACTTGAAGTGGCAGCAGCTGGTGGACACAACCTGTTGATGCTTGGGCCACCAGGTTCCGGGAAAACGATGCTTGCTCGAAGAATGGTCAGCATCCTACCGCCACCATCTTTTGACGAAGCGCTGGAGGTTACTCAGATTCATAGTATTGCAGGGCTGCTACCCGCCGACCGACCACTTCTTGGTACTCGGCCCTTCCGCACACCGCACCACACCATTTCGTCAGCGGGTTTGGCTGGAGGGGGAAGCATTCCGGGGCCAGGTGAAATTTCACTAGCCCACAATGGCGTCTTGTTTCTTGATGAGTTGCCAGAATTCCCAAGAGCGGTGCTTGAGCTGCTGCGGCAACCGCTGGAGGATCGTCGTCTGACAATCTCCAGAGCAGCGATGGCTCTTGAGTTTCCCTGTGACTTCATGTTGCTGGCGGCAATGAATCCTTGTCCCTGCGGATTTTATGGGAGTCCTGTGGGGAGTCAGTCCTGCCGCTGTTCGCCACACCTAGTGCAGAAGTATCGCTCGAAAATTTCTGGACCACTCCTTGACCGGATCGATCTTCACCTACAGGTACCAGTTGTTGACCCGAGTGAGTTGGGCGATCAACGACGTGGGGAGTCCTCTGCTACTATTCGGCACCGGGTAACAGAAGCACGGCGAGTCCAGGAACAACGCTTCCTCGACAGTCCCACCCGATCAAACGCTGGGATGAGTCGTCGTGAACTGGAGAATTTTGCGACACCGTCGCCAGCAGCCCTGAAATTACTGGAGCAAGCCATGCAGCAGATGCAACTCAGTGCCAGAGCTTATGATCGGATTCTCAAGGTGGCACGCACGATTGCTGATCTCGCTGGAGTGGAGACAATTGATACACCTCAATTGGCGGAAGCTGTTCAGTACCGGGGGTTGGATCGGCCTCTCCCTGTGTGAAGATAGCTTGCCTCAGTCTTCACAAAATCTACATATTCTCTCCTCAATTTCCCCACATTATTCAACTATATTTTAAGCCAATTCATCGGGAAATGGATTCCCGGAGTTCTTCAGAGGCGTTCCTGTTGTTCTGAAAGATGTTGACAGGAACGCTCCTTTGGCAAAATTGCTACTTTATTTACAATTCTGCATTAATTTTTCATGAATTATGCAGGTTATTGTTCAGCAAAAGACGCAGGTTCTTTCCGATCCTGATGAAAATGATTCTTCAGAGTTAGACTGAAAAAGATCGCAAAACCTGCACAATAGTAGTTGACAAAATTGTTAGCACTTGCTCTCATAGAGTGCTAGTAATAATTTTTTCCGAAAGAGGTAGTGATGAAAAAAAATAATAACTCAGCATGGAGTGAGTTTGTGTTTGAGGATGAGACTTGGAAGGAAGATAGCGCAAAGGAGCGTCAGCACGCACAGATTCAGGCAGCTGTGCAGAATTTTCTGAGCAGAGGGAAAAAGATTGAGATCCTTCCTCCACAGCCAGATCGGGAATCACGCAATTTGCGAACGGATCACTGGGGTGGAGCGTATGAAGAATTCGATGACGTCCTTACTAATCTGAATTAGGCTGAGAATTGGCTGAATCGTCATGAGCATGGTGATTCAGCCTCCCTCAAACGCTCAGAAAACGTTTACGTCCAACCTTTTCAGAACCCCATGTAGAAACCGAAGAAGGTTCCGACACCTCCGAGTTCTAAGGTCTTGTTACGAGATTCGACGGTAAGTGGGGCGCGGATGTAGTATTGGGAAAGCATGACCCCGTATTCTCCGGAAGGGAAGCGAATGCCCCATTTGTAGTAGTAGGGTTCCAGTACTTCACCAAAAACCACTGAGTAGTTGTTGGCACCACCGCTATCAACAAGATACTCTTCCACTTTGGTAAGATAGTTTCCGGTACCTAACCCAACAAACGGATAGAAGAAGCCGAAACGACCGTAGAAACTAATCCATAGAGAAGCCCAATCGTTTCGGTAGTGACCCGACTTCCACCGCTGAATTGGAACTCTTGGTTGTAATTAGGTAGCAGGAACACCCCGCTTGGCGGATCGTTTTGAGCAATTCCGGAAAGCAAATCAATACTAAAACCAATGCCTACATAGCCGTCAAC
>WTIF01000377.1 GCA_011522845.1 Deltaproteobacteria bacterium | reverse complement strand
GTAGGCAATTCATCCTTCACACAACGTAGACTTTCCAAAATATTTTGACGAATACTAGGTACTTGATCTTTTGAGGGGGTGTCGTTCTCCTTGGGCAAAAGCCTTTTTCCTTTTTGAGATGAGTCTGATGACCCCAAGACGCTTACTCTCCGTGATGATCAGTGGCAACGGATTGAGCAGTTGTTCCCCCAGTAGAATGGGCACAGTCGGAGTTATTGCCAAGAAAAATCTCCTCTTCATCGTGGCGGTGCTCTTACCGCTGGCGATACCTGATTGAGAACTTCTTTGCCAATTTGAAGAAATTCCGGGGAATTGCCACTCGCTACGATAAGCGAGCCTGTGCTTTGCTGGGAGGTGTCCACTCGGTAGCCGCGGTGATTTTAAATTGATCACAGACCTTAGTCTATTTACTGCAATCGTATTTCAAAAAGAATCAGAAGAGCTTTTCGTGCTATCAAATCATCCAGCAAGAATTCCACAATTGGTAAAACTGATGAAAAAACTGAAATTGCAAATTACCTTGGTTTGTTTACTGGGAATGTTCGCAGGTGCCTGTAGTAGCAGAGGGGGTAGTGGAGGTGATTTGAATACTTCCAAGGCTGCTGTTGATCTTCCAACCACCTACAGTTCATGGCCCTCGTTAAGCAGTGAAGTAACTCGAGATGTTGAAAGCACTGTGGCTTCAATTTTGTCATCAATGACAACTGCTGAGAAAGTTGGACAGATGGTACAGGCAGAGATAAGTAATGTGACGCCCAATCAGGTGCGTGATTGGAATCTTGGCTCTGTGCTCAATGGTGGTGGTAGCTGGCCCAATGGGCAATATTCCACTGTGGCTGACTGGGTAGCTTTGGCTGATAGCTTTTATGAGGCTAGCACTGATACCAGTGATGGCGGTGTTGGCATTCCACTCATATGGGGCACTGATGCGGTACATGGCCATAACAATGTGGTTGGAGCGACTATTTTCCCTCATAACATTGGCCTTGGCGCAACAAACAATCCGCAACTCATACGTGAAATTGGCGAAATCACCGCATTGGAAGTTGCTGCCACTGGTATTGATTGGGTATTTGCGCCAACCCTTGCCGTGGTTCGCAATGACACTTGGGGAAGAACCTATGAGGGCTATTCTGAGGACCCAGAAATTGTTCGTGCCTATGCTGGGGAAATTGTTAGAGGGCTGCAGGGTGACGGTGAAAACCTGTTTGGTCCAGCCAATGTCATAGCCACAGCAAAACACTTTGTTGGGGATGGGGGCACTGAAAATGGCATCGATCAGGGCAACACAGTTGTTCCCGAAGATGAATTAAGAAATGCGCACGCCCAGGGTTATTTTAGTGCCCTTGAAGCAGGTGCACAGACTGTAATGGCCTCTTTTAACAGCTGGAATGGCGCCAAAATTCATGGCAATCAATACCTACTAACTGATGTCTTGAAACAACAAATGGGTTTTGATGGCTTTGTGATTGGTGATTGGAATGGACATGGACAGGTGCCAGGTTGTCGTGATGATCAGTGTGCCGAAGCTATTATGGCGGGTGTGGATATGATTATGGTCCCCAGTGCATGGCAACCCTTTATCCAAAATACCATTGCACAAGTAGAAAATGGCATCATTCCTATGAGCCGCATCGATGATGCAGTTAGCCGAATACTGCGGGTGAAAATGCGTGCTGGCTACGCGGATAAAGTGAAACCCTCTGAAAGGCTACACGCTAATAATCGTTCATTAATCGGCGCTCCCGCACATAGGGCGGTAGCAAGACAAGCAGTCAGGGAATCACTAGTTTTACTCAAAAACTCAGACAATATTTTACCGCTTGATCGTAACCTTGATGTTTTAGTTGCCGGTGATGCGGCAAATGATATTGGCAAGCAAAGCGGTGGCTGGACGGTCAGTTGGCAAGGTCTCACAAACGCCAATCATTCATTCCCCGGAGGCACCTCAATTTACGAAGGTATTCGGTCAGTAGTGAATAGCGCCGGTGGGACTACTCGACTTAGTGTCACTGGCAACTACAGTGGTTCTAAGCCGGATGTTGCCATTGTAGTATTTGGTGAACCCCCATATGCCGAGGGTGCTGGTGATCTTTCAAATATTGAATATCAAGCGGGCTACAAATCAGATCTGGCAATGCTTGAAGAATTGAAAGGACAGAATATTCCGGTTATTTCAATCTTTATTACTGGCCGTCCACTCTGGGTAAATAAAGAATTAAATGCATCCAATGCATTTGTTGCTGCATGGTTACCGGGCTCAGAGGGCGCAGGCATTGCCGATGTTATTTTTAAAGCTGCAAATGGTGAAATAAACCATGATTTTACCGGCAAGTTGTCTTTTTCATGGCCTAAACAATCTAACCAGTTAGTGCTTAACCGAGGGGATGAAAATTATGACCCTCTATTTGCTTACGGCTTTGGATTAAATTATCAGGACACCGACACTTTAGGTGACAACCTCGACACAAGTGATCATGGGACAGGGCAACCGGTTATTATTCATGCTACTCCGGGCACCATTGAAGCTGAACAATTCTCAGCCATGTTCGGTATTCAAACTGAAACCTCCACAGACAGCGGTGGTGGTACTGGCGGCGGGATAAATATTGGTTATGTTGATGTAGGCGATTGGCTTGAATACAGTATTGATGTTCAGACTTCAGGGACCTATACCATTGAGTATCGCTTAGCGAGTAATTTTGGAAGCAATGGATTTACCACCCTGGTTGATGGCACCCTGATTGATCAACAACAGGTACCCAACACAGGTGGGTGGCAAAGCTGGGTTACCAAATCAGCTACTGTGGATTTACAAGCAGGTTCACAAACTCTTCGAATCAACGCTATCGGTAGCCTATGGAACCTAAATTGGATTCGGTTTACCTTGCAGTAAAAAGCTAGGGCCTGTCATCAAATAACCACTTGATCGTTTGAGGCACATTGTTCTTCTTCGAGGAATAGCCCTTTTCCCTTTTGAAGATGAGTCTGATGACCCCAAAACAATCTGCTCTCCGAGATGATCAGTGGCAACAGATGGAGCACTCGCTCCCCAGCAGAGTGGGAACAGCCGGAGTGACTGCCAAGAACAATCGCCTCTTCGTCGAGGCGGTGCTCTACCGTTATCGTGTCAATATTCTTTGGCGTGATCTGCCCAAACGTTCTGGCGACTTTCGAGTAATTCACACTCACCACATGCGACTCTGTCAGGCCCCCAACTTTTTCCAGCATTTCTGAGGAAGGCAGTCCCGATTGCTCCCTTTAAAACACTGTAGGTTTGAGGCTACGATCCTCTATGCCTACGATAGAGAAGTTTTTCTGCTAATTGGAGCGATGAATTCTTTGCCTAAGAAACAAAAAATCATGGAGATTACTCAGGCGTTTTCATAACTCTGCTGAACAGAAACAAACTATCAGCCAACCACAAACCCTCGCCAAATTTTTTTACCTGAAATAGTTAGGAAAGGTACTGATGAAAACC